>NZ_KV807772.1:0-467 GCF_001812125.1 Streptococcus sp. HMSC071D03 | reverse complement strand
CGCGAGTTCGATTCTCGTCACCCGCTTTGAACATTTTGTTCATTTACCAAGTTATTTAACTTGGGCGCGTAGCTCAGGTGGTTAGAGCGCACGCCTGATAAGCGTGAGGTCGGTGGTTCGAGTCCACTCGTGCCCATTAATAGGAGAATTACTCAAGAGGCTGAAGAGGACGGTTTGCTAAATCGTTAGGTCGGGTAACTGGCGCAAGGGTTCGAATCCCTTATTCTCCGTAGTTGAAGAGCTTAAAAGCTCTTTTTTTGACTTTAAAAGGCTCTTTGTTAACTGTAGTGGGTTGAATAAAAGCTAACATCTGGAGAGGACAATCGTTGTCCTCTCCATTTTTATATTCAGAGCGATGAAAATTCGTTTCTTAAAGTTGTCAAAGTTCCTAAAACCAAAAGCATTTCGTTTGATGAGTTTAATGAGATTATTGGTATAGTAAAATGAACCTAAAACAGTACATAATG
>NZ_KV807771.1:0-708 GCF_001812125.1 Streptococcus sp. HMSC071D03 | reverse complement strand
TTTTCTACCATTTGTCAAGTATATCAAGGTATTTGATGAAAAATAGTTTGATTTCCATAGTCAAACTAAGGAAATTGTCTTTTTCTGAACTAAAGTTTAGTGAAAAAAGTGTACACTAAACCAACACCTTATCTGGTGATTTTTTTTGATAAGGCGTTACAATAATATGGCATAAACAATTTTACCGATTTTGGGTAGAAGTATAATCGTAAAGTTTGTTATGCGTTATAAGGTAATACATTGTTCTAATGAGACGATGTATAGAGGCAATCGTGTGTGGTTTGGTTGAAGTCACTTGCGATTGTCTTTTCCGTTTCTCATAGAAGTCTGCGATATGACAAGGATTGGTGTGGCTAGCTGAAGCTATGTTATGAATGCACTTAAAGAGAATCTTTCTGGCATAGGGATTCCCACGTTTAGTGATATGTTCCTTGGCTAGAAAGTTTCCAGATTCATAGTGTCTGAGGTCAATTCCGATAAAAGCATTGATTTGATTGGCAGAGTGAAATCGACGAATGTCACCAAGTTCGCCAATAATACTTGTCGCTGTGGTTTCAGCTATTCCAGGAATAGAGAGAAGAATCTCATATTCTGGCAAAGATTGAGCCAATGCTACCATCTCCTCTAGAACACCTTGTCTGTGTTCAGAAAGCCTAAGTAACTCCCCTGCATAGTATTTGACCTCTTCTATCACTGGAGAGTTTTTTT
>NZ_KV807770.1:0-278 GCF_001812125.1 Streptococcus sp. HMSC071D03 | reverse complement strand
ATTGTTCAACCTTAGTTTTCGCACCAACTTTAACAATTGTCTTACCTGCTGGGATGACGACTGGGTTGCCAACGTGTTCTGTGATATGACCGTCCTTTGAATCTACATCGTAAGTGGTTGTAGTAACCGTTTTACCTTTTTTACCCTCAGTACGCTGAGCTGGTGTACCGAAGTCTTTTTCAACATCTCTAACATACTCAACTTCTGGTTCAATTGGTGTTTCTACTACTTTGTCCTTCGCTGCAACTTTGACAATTGTTGCTGTTGGATTTACTACT
>NZ_KV807769.1:40240-48644 GCF_001812125.1 Streptococcus sp. HMSC071D03 | reverse complement strand
CTTGCTGATTGACTTGCGCTTGTTGATGCTGACTCAGATGCACTGGTCATTGCACTTACTGATGCACTGGTTGAAGCAGACACTGACGCACTGGTTGACGCTGATGCTGACTTATGATCCGAATCTGACAAATCAGGAGTTACTGTGTTTTTGGTTCCATCTTTGTAGGTAATCGTTACAGTTTCATTGCTAGCAATCTCATACGATTTAATACGGAAATCTGACGCTGGGTTAGACGTCTTCACTGCATCTAGAATCTTATCAAGATCTTTTTGAGTCAAGGAAGTTAAATTAGAAACCTGGACAGCATCTTTTGGTTTAACACCCGGGAATTTTTCGTTCAATTTCCCTTGCGCTACTACAGCCGTTACTCTACCAGTATTATCTGATAAATCTGTAGCATTAGTTCCACGAGTCCATTTGTTTTTATCATTATATTGGACATTTTCTCCGTAAGTAGCAGTGTACTCTAGGACTTTTGGATTTGTTGTTGAAGCTTCAGTGGTAATATCCTTAATTCCTAGTGCATCATCATCTGAAGAATAACCAGTTTGGAAAATACGATTTATATCAGAAATTCCATCATTTAATTTTAGAGTTTTAATCTTACCACTATTATCTTTAGCAGTTAAAACAACTTTAATCTTGTCGCCTGCGAAGACTTCGTAACCACTGACTCCTGGACGAACATTATTCTTGATGGATTGTATTTCCCATAGGCCCGTCTTATCATTCTTAATATAAAGTTCAAAAGTTACTTCAGGTGCTACAGTTTCCTTGGTAATCGTTGCAGTCGTTGTAGACGAACTCAAGGTTTCAGTTCCACCACTTGGAAGTGTTACTGTTTTTTCTTGCTTAGCTGTCACATCTCTAGTCGGAAGGAGACCATTGTTGCCATCATAAGCATCCTGCAATTTTGTTGGTTCAAATGTGACGCTTGTTTCATTGTCCTTAGCAGTCTTGGTGAATGTATGACCAGCTAATGTTAATGTTACAAGAGCTCCAGGTGTGACATTCGTAACAACGATCGAACGATTTGGCAAGCCGCCAGTTTCATTGGTAGAATTAACTGAGATAGCTGGCGCTTGTGGGTTTACCTTAATAGTCACGTCTACTGTTCTACTATTTCCAGGAGCTCCACTATAGGAACCTTGCGGAAGAGTGACTGTAACTTTTTTCGTATAAACCCCAGGGTTTGCCAGCATAGCGTCATCAGGAGCCTGGACCCAACTAAAGGTTGTTCCTGTTGGGAAAGCTACACTTGTATTCGAATTTTTAAGTGCCTCTCCTGGCTTAGCAATAATCTCTGCTAATGGAGCCTTATTTCCCACAGTTGTAACATACTCTTGTCTAGCTACAGGATCAACAACTGTATAATCAAAGCTTGTCTGACTTGTCAAGGCTGGATTGCTTGTTGAAACATCCCCAAAACGTCCTTTTGGATAAGTGGCAATTAGCGTATAGGTTGTATGGTGACTAACAGGTTCCAGATTCACAACCTCTTTAGTCGTATACCATACTTCACCAAAAGTAGGAGTTCCAACATTAGTTGTTTGTTCAGCCCCTGTGTTATTTAACTTATATTTATAAGACCATTTGGTTCCTGTTGGAAGTTCCTTAAGATTGGTATACAAATCAGAATCTCTACCAATATTATTAGCCCAATCTCCTCCATCAACTTTACTAAGGTTAGCTTCTTTCGTTCCTTTAAAGGCATAGAACTTACCTGTCACACCATTGTAAGTCTTGGCTTCAACTTTCGGATAAACAGTATAGTTAACTGTTACATCATCAGTCGAGCCATCAGAATAAGTAACCTGTGCAACTGCACTTTTTGTCCCAGCAGATGTGTTGTCAATGCGACTAACCCATGAAACAGTCGTTCCTTGAGGGAACTGTCCTCCACCATCAAGCTGGACAAAGTTAGCCGCATTTGACAAATCATCTGCTGTTTCACCTACATAAGTATAGACCGTTGACGCCTTCGCTACAGCAGTATATTTATCAGTCTGGCTTTTGATTACAAATTTGACATAACCATTGTCGGTAATCCCATTTTTAGCATGGTCACTATCAGATGTATTTTTATCATCTGTTGCCATTAAATAGCGTTCAAATGATCCTAACTGTACAGTTTTTCCTAGAGTCCCTGTAAGGGTAATCTTTGCATCAGATTGATTCGTTAAGTTAGTAATCGGATTTGAACGATTGAGACCAGTATATCCTGCGTAGTTGTTTCCGTTTGCACTATCCGCAGTTCCTTGCATTTCAAACTTTAATGAAGAAATCTTGCCAGAATCATCAGTTGCTCTAAAGGTTACATTAACTTCTTCCCCACGGTATAGATAGATTTCCTTAGTTGTAGCATTATCATAATGAATCTCCAGTTTTGGACGTTCATTAACTGTAACAGATCGAGAAATAGTATTTCTTGTTAAATCCTTATAAATAATCGTTGCAGTTCCATCGTTTGCAACTTCAATATCTTTGATACGGTGTATTGCCTGATTATTTTTAGCATAGATGGCAGTCTTGACAGCTGTCTTTTCATCATCTGTTAAGCTATCTTTATTTGCTACAGGTGTAAAGTCAGGATTTATTACTTTAAGACGGTCTTTCAGTTGTCCTTGAGTGATACGAACATTACCAGTTCCTGTTGTGACATTTCGATTATTTACTTGGTCGGTAGCAACCGCATTTCGTTGCCAAGTATTTCCTGACTTCCACTCCAAATCATCCCTAAGATGGGCCTTTACAACGATATGAGCTGGACTGCTCTCAGTAGCATTGATATCGCCACTATTTAGATGGTCAACCACACCTGTACCATACTCATCTCCTGTATCATTATCACCTTGGAAGAAGTTGGTTGTTAAAGCAGGTCGATTAGCGTCCGCTTTGGAGATAATCTTAAACTCTTTTAGTTTCCCACTATTATCATACGCTGTGAAATCAACTGTAAAGTTATCACCAGCATAGACGATGTGTTCCTTCCCACGACTAGGGTCTGGACTCTCTGTCGCTTGGATGGGCTCGCCATCACGCGTCACTGTAACACCAGTTACAGGAGGTACCGTTTCAGCTCTCACGTTAGCTCGAACGACATCCACAGTGTTATCACGATAGGTAAGGGTGATTTCACCAGTGTTAGACACTGTAATTTCTTTACCACCTTCAGAATCTTTCTTGTAATCAGAACTGTTGAGGATAGTAGCATTTTTGCTTTTGAAGTTTTCAAGGATTTGAGCTCTTTCAGTCTCGCTCAAGGCAGATGGATTGTTAACCGTAACAGTATCACCACCCACAGGCTCGTTACGTTCATTGAAACCTTTAATACGGACAGTCATACGTGCTGTAGCTGTTTGACCATCTTTGTCTGTCACTTTATATTCAATAGCATAAGCACCAGTCGCATACGGCCGCCAATTTGTTCCTTCACGACCAATGGTTCCAACAATATGTACCGTATAAGATGTGCGGTATCCAGTTTTATGCCCACGTTGGTCATATGTCGCAAGATCTCCGTTTATTTTCTTACCTTTTACTATATTATATGGATAGTCTGGTGCACCCAAACCTGTGATGATAGGATTATTCCCAGGTTCTACTTTTGCCATTCCGGTGTCATCACTAAGGATCATATTCACAGGTGTAATGGTATCATCATTATAATAAGCAATCTCACTTGGCAAGCTAATAGTTGGTCGCTGAGATGCCGCACGGCTCTGACCTCCCGTGTTTCTAGACTGACCTGTTTCCCCAGTCGAAACGGTTGAGCTCATTGAGCTACTATAATTCCCTGAAGCATTTGCGCTTGTAAACGGTTGACTGCTTGTTGCCACTTGAGCATTCAAAGTAGCTTCATTAGAACGATTGTTTACCGTCGCATACACCAATATAGTCGCTTCAAGGTTTCCATTCAAATCATGGCGCTTGTTGAATACATATTCATTACCAGAACCACCACGTTTCTCCATGGCTTCTCCATTGAAAAGAACACGAGTGATGGTTGTGTTTCTATCCACCTGCGCGATCAGACCTGCGTAATTAAGCGGACTCTGCGAATGCATTTTGATTTTCCAGACAACCTCACGATTAGAACTTGAATAACTACCTTGTTCAAGTTGAGCTGTGGTGTGATTGTTTACCGCAATCGGAGAAATACCTCGGAGATTTTCTCCCGTTGCCATTGGTTGTCCATTACGGCTATCACGTTGGCCAGAGGTTGCACGTGAAACCGCATTGGCGATAGAGTTGCGAGCTGAAGTAGCTGTCTTGACAACTGTTCCTAGATCAGCGTTTGGATCCTTGAGGGCAGACTCAATCTCAGCAATAGCAGATTTCACCTTAAGAATGGCTGAGCTTGTATCAGGTAAATTAACTGCTTTAGCTAGATATTCACCCATTTCAGCTGAAAGTGCTGCCAGTTTCTTACGGTCTTCTGCTTGCTTTTTAGCGCTCACTTCTGCAGTCGTTGTCGCAGCAAGAGTCGCTGTTGTGGTTGCTGTCAGACTCGCATTTTGACTTGTGAAGTTTTCTGCAGTTGAAAGAGAACTAGAAAGATCAGGATTGACCTTAATATCGCTAGCCTTAACTGTGGCTCTGGATGTTCCGTCATTACTGATAGCATCTTCGCTAGGAGCCGTCTGTGAACCTTCTACATGCGAAACCTCAGAGAGGGAACTGCTTGCAACAGTCGAAGCACTATCTGATGTTGAGGCAGAATCGTTCAATGAAGATGAGATACTAGCTGAAGTTGAAGATGAAACACTGGCACTAGTGCTAGCTGATGTTGAGGCACTTACGGACTCGGATGCACTTGTTGAGGCCGAAATAGAGGCACTTGTAGAAGCAGAGATTGAGACACTCTCACTAACAGAGGTAGATGTTGAAACAGACGTTTGCTGCTCCTCATCTTTATTGACAGTTCCCAAAACAACCTGATCAGAATTCACTAGATTGTCAGTACCATCCACGACTTTCTCTACAGCCAGCTGTTCATTGGCATGGACTTGCGTATGAGTGGCAACTCCACCACCAACAACGGCCCCCGCGGCAACTATCCCCTTGAGGACATCTATCCCAGTTAAAGAAGTTGAGACACGATCTTCCACAACTTCAGTTGTCACCTGAGCAGTATCAACACCACCACGAAGAACCTTGAACAAACCAAAAAGAGAGGTAGATGCTCGAAGCCAGTGTTTCCCTGACTTGATCAATTTATACCTCGTTACTCGGTCTGTTTCTCTATATCGTCCTTCCTGACGTCTAAAAAACATGTTTTTTCTCCTTGAGTTTATTTTTTATAAAAAACTAAATACCAAAACATCCTTAAGATACACAGCCACGTTACATGGATATTTTCTCTTTTTTCACCCTGACAAGCAATGGTGTAGTCTTAAAAAATTTTTGATATAGAGCTCAATCTATAACACTTTATTATAGCACACTATAGGCTTCTTTGTCCAAAGATTAAGTTGAAAATAGATTAACACAAACGCCTTGAACTTTTTGTAGATTTTCCCTGATTGTAAGATTCTTTTTTGTCCAATAATCATCTGTTTACCTTTAAAAAATCAAATATTATTGTAAAAAATCAGTAGGATGAAATAAAATATAAACAAATTGACCAGAAAGAAAAGTCAGATCAATTTCTAAAAATATTTTAAAATCCGTAGCGTACTATTCTAGGTTCAATCTACTATATGTCGAATCATTGATCCATCAAAAAAAGCCGCCTGATTGGGCGACTTAATTTTTTATAGGGAGATTATTATGAAAAAGTTTTAGGAGTTAAAGTTAAGTTCTTCTTAACTTATGAAATAAGTATACAGCTCCTATCTTAAAGTTTCCTTAAGTATTTTTAACTGTAAGATTTTTCCATTTTTCTCGCCAATTTTTCTTGGATAAACGCTTTTGATAGAGCTTCATTCGGTCTTGATTTTCTAAGAAATGTGGAGTTGGAGCAACCTGAAAGTTCAAAATATCCTCCAAACCATAAGGCGCAAAGAGCTCTAAAGTTGTATCAGCTTGCAAGCGAAGTCCTACTGCCGTACAACGTTCAGGATACTTACTCATGGCATCGCAGGAATTTCTATACGGTTCCGTATGGGGACTATGCTGATGCATATAGACTTGATTTTTCAGCTCCCATTGATACTGGGGAAAGTCCTCCCTCAACTTGTTCTCTATAGCCAGTGTTTCTTCGTAACTCACATCTGGGTCAAAGAAAATCACATCCACATCCGTTTCACGGTCAAAGGATGGCTTATCTGACAAGAGATTCCAGATAAAATTTCGGACTGAACCAGCCGCCAACCAGGAATCTTTCAACTCCAAGTCACGGATGATAGTCAGAATAGCCATCATGTCAGGATTTTCTCTAAAAGAGTCTAAGATTTCAGTCTTATTTTTCAATATATTCATACCCCAAATGTTCATATGCCTTAGCTGTCGCGACTCGACCTGAACGAGTTCGCATGATAAATCCTTTCTGGATCAGATAAGGTTCGTACATATCCTCTACCGTCTCACGCTCTTCAGCGATATTAACAGAAAGTGTTCCTAGACCGACAGGACCTCCACCGTACATCTCAATCATGGTGCGGAGAATTTTCTGGTCCACATAGTCCAAGCCTTCATGGTCTACATCCAGCATGGTCAAAGCCTTGTCCGTAATCCCATCATCAATCAAGCCATCGCCCATAATCTGCGCAAAGTCGCGAACGCGCTTGAGGAGACGATTGGCGATACGAGGAGTTCCACGGCTACGGAGGGCCAACTCAGAAGCTGCCTCATGAGTAATTTCCATCTCAAAAATATCTGCCGTCCGCTCGACAATCTCTGTCAAGTCATCATGGGCATAATACTCCATGTGACCAGTAATCCCAAAACGCGCACGAAGAGGATTTGATAGCATTCCTGCTCGTGTCGTCGCACCAATCAAGGTAAAAGGTGGTAATTCTAGATGGACACTGCGACTACCTTCCCCCGCACCAATCATGATGTCGATGTAGAAGTCTTCCATAGCACTGTAAAGCACCTCTTCCACCGACATAGGCAAGCGATGAATCTCATCAATAAAAAGAACATCTCCTGGCTCCAAGTCATTCAAAATCGCTACCAGATCACCGGCTTTTTCGATAACAGGACCAGATGTTTGTTTGAGATTGACTCCCAGTTCATTGGCAATGACAAAAGCCATGGTTGTTTTCCCGAGACCTGGAGGGCCAAACAAAAGAACATGGTCCAGCGCCTCATCACGCATTTTAGCTGCTTCGATAAAGATTTGAAGCTGATCCTTGACCTTGTCTTGACCGATATATTCACGTAAATATTGGGGACGAAGGGTACGTTCTACCAACTCCTCATCGCCCATGATTTCATTATCTAAAATTCTACTCATGCTCCTATTATAGCAAAAATCCAGCCCACAAACAAAAAAGCCACCCGATTGGGTGACTCCCGAGTTTGGCACTTTATTCTACGTCACTGCTTCATCGCCTGCGAGAGAAAGTAAAATAGTCCATGATGGAACTAATCCTTAAAACTATCATTGGACCAATTGTGGTCGGTGCCGTTCTTCGCTTAGTCGATAAATGGCTAAACAAGGACAAATAGTGTCAAAAAAGACCCCTAGCTTATTTGGACGTGAGCTTGGGGTCTTTTCTAGCCTATGATATAGAACTAGTACTCAATTCCTTTTTATTATCCCATAGTTCACAAATTTTGTCAAAGTTTTACTCCCTTGTCCAATAATACTTTCAAGATTAAGAGAAAGTTAAAAATTATCAAGGAACAACAAAAGATTACATCACTATCAATGAACATGGGCGCTCATCAACTCAAATCAGTCAAACCAACATTTTAATCCACGAAATGAAACGATAGGCTTACACATGATGTACCACTTCTTCACATTATTTCACGAGTTCCAACCGAGCAGTTTGGGCAGGCACTAGGCCATACAAAAATCTATATGACGGATCGTTATAACCAAGTTGAGGACGAACTCACTGAAACGACAATAGACCTATTTCTTAGTCATATTCACTAAAAAATCCCCGCCAATTCCCCGACCAAAATCCTAAAAATACCGAAATTTATTGGAAAATGATGTTTAGGAAACTCCCAAAAGCCTGAAATAGAGCCAAAAAACTCCACCTGATTGGGTGGAGTTAAGGGAGATTATTATGAAAAAGAAAAGTTTAGGATTTTATTAAATAAAGTTAGGAGGTCTTTATTTAATAAAGATATAATACAAGACGAAGCTTAAAACTAGCTTAACTTTTCTCAAATTCTACCATTTTTCAAAAAAGTTCTATTACCATTACCTCACCCCACAAAAAAGTCACTTGATTAGGTGACTTCATTAGGAGATTATGATGAAAAAAAGTTTAGGATT
>NZ_KV807769.1:29468-40140 GCF_001812125.1 Streptococcus sp. HMSC071D03 | reverse complement strand
TCTATTAAATAAAGTTAGGAGGTCTTTATTTAATAGCTACATGATACAAGACGAAACTTAAAACTAGCTTAACTTTTCTCAAATTTTACTATTCTGCAAAAAATTTCTATCACTAGCACCTCACCACGCAAAAAAGCCACCTGATTGGGTGACTTTATTAGGAGATTATGATGAAAAAAAGTTTAGGATTTCTATTAAATAAAGTTAGGAGGTCTTTATTTAATGATTACATGATACACAAGCAGACTTAAAGTTAGCTTAAGTGAAAAAGATTATTTTAATTTTTTGCGGTCCACCCAAATCATGCCCGTACACTGGAAACTAGATAAGGCTTCAAACCCCAGAGAACGATAGAATCCAAGAGTCTTTTCAGACTCTTCTGTCGCTAGTTGGACTTGATAGGCATCCTTATAATCGGATAAAGCCTGCTTTATCAAGGTGCTGCCAATTCCTTGACGCTGATAGGTAGGCAAGACAATCAAATCCTGAACAAAAACTGAAGAAAAACCGTCTCCTATCAAGCGAACTAGACCAACAATTTTCTCACCATCACGCGCTAGATAAATGGCCAGTGAATGAGTCAGAGCCTGGGCCAACATTTGGAGCTGATTTGTATAATTTGTCCAACCAACTGCCTGGTAGAGATGCAAAACATCATCAAGTGAAACAGATGTTTCTTTTGTAATCTTAATCATAGCAAACCTTTCTAACATTCTCTAAGGGATTTCAACTGTTGCCCATTTTCATCAAAATTATCTGGACTCAACCACGATTCAAAACGCGCTTTAACCCTTGGCCAGTCCTTATCAATCATAGACAACCAATCCGTATCTCTAGTACGCCCTTTATAAATAACAGCTTGACGGAAGGTTCCCTCGTAGATAAAGCCCAAACGTTCTGCTGCTTTTCTAGAAGGTAGATTTAGCGCATCACATTTCCACTCATAACGGCGATAGTTAAGCTCTTCAAAGACATAACGAGCAAGCAAATAGTGGGCTTCTGTTCCCATCCTGGTCTGTTTAAGAGCCGGCGAAAAGGTCACGGCTCCAACTTCAATCACGCGATTGGCTTGGTCAATACGCATGAGAGAAAAAGTCCCCAGCGCCTTTCCAGTCACTTTATCGATAATCGCATAATAGAAGCGATCCTTGCGCTCAATCATCTGCTTCATAGCAACAATTAATTCTTCAAGATTTTCTACTGGTGGTTGAAAGAGATAGGTCCACATCTCTTGAGGTGATTCTGGACCATAAACAGCCAGCAAATCCTCCGCATGCTTTTCCACTGAAAGAGCTTCGATAATCGTATACTGTCCTTCTATCCGTACAAGTGACGGTAAAACTCCAGGTGTATCGTCTACAGGTTCACCAATCATCTGACCATATTCATTTACAGGCATAGTTTTCTCCTTGTCTCACACTTATAAGTTTAAAGATGTGAATAGTATATCACATCTCACAGGTAATCTACAAAAAATCCTCCAGTTTATGGAGGATTGATCAAATATGGAAACAAGTGAGTTAATGCCCCCTGTGCTTCTCTCTACGTTTTTGCTGTTTGCATTCGAATTTCTCTTGTTTGAGCAATTGTTTTTGGACACTAGATTGATGTTTTGAAATCTTTTTCCTTTCCTCATACTGCAACTGCAATAGTTCTTTCGACTTGGAAGAAACTTTTTGATTTACTTGTTTCCTCACCATTCGTTGTAATCGTTTAGGGTTCTTGATTTTTACATGTTGCTTAACTGTAGTTTCTGGACTAAAAGATAATTGAGTAAACTGAGTCTGTAAAATCTCTAGAATTTCATCATCTTTTGGCTCCTGACCAAATGTCACACGACAAACTTGATAAGTTTCTCGATACACTTGTTCAAACAAACCATGCCAAAATCCATCTTCAAAATAAACTGTCAATCCAATTGAAATTGTTTCCACGACAGCACCTCCTTAAATCTATCCCTAAGAATGGACAACCAAGGAGGAAGGTTACTGATAGGCTTGCCTACGTCTGGACTACCAACCAGAACTGTGTTTTTATCTTAGTTGGAACTATTATAGCATATAGCAATACAAAAATCCTCCAGATTCTACTCTGAAGGATTTTTAAATTTATTTCGTTACGATATTTACGAGTTTAGTTGGCTCAAACAGTTTGGGGAACTGTTTGAGGTTGCAAATAAGCAAATAAATTGGTTATTTCACAACAATGTTAACCAATTTAGTTGGCTTCAATAGTCCACTGGACTATTGAAGGTGGCAGATAGGGCTAATAAACTCGTTATTTAACGACGATATTAACGAGTTTATTAGGGACACTAATCACCTTCACAATTTCTTTGCCATTGATCTCTGCCTTAACTTTTTCGTTAGCCAGAGCCACTTCTTGCAATTCTTCGCGTGAAAGGTCTTTAGCGACCATAAGTTTAGCACGGACTTTACCTTTGATTTGGACGACGATTTCGATTTCGTCTTCAACCAATTTGCTTTCGTCCCATGTTGGCCAAGCTACGTAAGAGATAGAGTCACCTGTTGCTGCGACTGTTTGCCAGAGTTCTTCTGCCAAGTGAGGGGCAAATGGGGCTATCAATTGGATAAAGCCTTTGGCGTATTCCGCATAGAGCTTATCTTCCTTGTTAGCAGCATTGACAAAGACCATGAGCTGGGCAATGGCTGTGTTGAATTTCATCGACTCGATTTGCTCTGTGACAGATTTAACCGTTTCGTTATAAACCTTGTCAAGAGCGCCATTGTTTTCCGCAACGATTTCTTTACTTGTGATCAAACGGTAAACACGGTCGAGGAACTTACGGCTTCCTTCCAAACCTTCTTCAGACCAAGCGATGGAAGCGTCAAGTGGTCCCATGAACATTTCATAGACACGAAGGGTGTCGGCACCGTATTGTTCCACCACATCGTCTGGGTTGACAACGTTCTTGAGGGATTTAGACATCTTGGCTGGTGCTTGCTCCAACTCTTCCCCTGTTTCTACATGGAAGAAAGAACCGTCACGTTTTTCAACCTTATCGGTTGCCACAAGAGCGCCACGGTGGTCACGGTAGCTTGTTCCCAAAATCATTCCTTGGTTAAAGAGTTTTTGGAATGGTTCCTTAGTTGGAACAACACCGAGGTCATAGAGGAATTTGTGCCAGAAACGAGCGTAAAGCAAGTGAAGAACTGCATGCTCTGCCCCACCCACGTAGATATCTACTGGCAACCATTGTTTGAGAAGATCCTCATCGGCCAATTTCTCAGTATTATGTGGGTCAATATAGCGGAGGTAATACCAGCTTGAACCTGCCCATTGTGGCATGGTGTTGGTTTCACGACGCCCCTTGACACCATCTTCACGAGTCACTTCAAGCCAGTCGGTCAAGTTAGCCAATGGGCTTTCCCCAGTACCTGAAGGGCGGATATCCTTGGTTACAGGCAAGACAAGTGGCAATTCACTTTCAGGGACAGCTGTTGAAGTTCCGTCTTCCCAATGAATGATTGGAATTGGCTCACCCCAGTAACGTTGACGGCTAAAGAGCCAGTCGCGGAGACGGTAAGTTACCTTCTCTTGACCACAGCCTTTTTCTTCCAACCAAGCCACAATCTTAGCAATAGCATCTTCTTTGTTGAGACCGTTCAAGAAGTCAGAGTTGACGTGAAGGCCATCTTCTGTATAAGCAGCTTCTTCAACGTTTCCACCTTCCAGCACTTCTACGATTGGTAGGTCAAATTGTTTAGCAAATTCCCAGTCACGTTGATCGTGGGCAGGTACAGCCATAACCGCACCTGTACCATAGCTAGCAAGAACGTAGTCTGCAATCCAGATTGGAATTTCTTTACCGTTGACAGGGTTGATTGCATAAGCACCAGTCCAAACCCCTGTTTTTTCCTTGGCAAGGTCTGTACGAGCCAAGTCTGATTTCAAGCTAGCTTGGTGTTTGTAATCAGCTACAGCCTCAGCTTGTTCAGGTGTTGTGATAGCATCTACCAAGTCATGCTCAGGAGCCAAGACAGTGAAAGTCGCCCCAAAAAGGGTATCTGGACGTGTCGTAAAGACGGTGAATTCCTTGTCTGTTCCCTTAACTTTGAAGGTGACATTGGCACCAGTTGATTTCCCAATCCAGTTGCGTTGCATGTCCTTGATAGACTCTGGCCAATCTAGTTCATCTAAGTCATTGAGCAAGCGCTCTGCGTAAGCCGTGATTTTGAGCATCCATTGACGCATTGGTTTGCGGACAACTGGATAGCCTCCACGCTCAGAAGTTCCGTCAGGAAGCACTTCTTCATTGGCAATGGCTGTTCCCAATTCTTCAACCCAGTTTACTGGTACTTCTGCTTCATAGGCCAAGCCTTTTTCGTAAAGCTTGGTGAAGATCCATTGCGTCCACTTGTAGTAGTTTGGGTCTGTAGTATTAACTTCACGGTCCCAGTCGTAAGAGAATCCAAGCGCATTTATTTGGCGTTTGAAGTTAGCAATGTTTTCCGCTGTGAATTCCGCTGGGTCATTACCAGTATCCATAGCGTATTGCTCTGCAGGCAAACCAAAAGCATCCCAGCCCATTGGGTGAAGGACGTTGTAGCCTTGGGCACGTTTGAAACGACTGAGGATATCTGTCGCTGTATAGCCTTCTGGGTGTCCTACATGAAGACCCGCTCCTGAAGGGTAAGGGAACATATCAAGTGCATAAAACTTCGGTTTTGATGCGTCAGTTCCTGTCTTAAAAGTATGATGGTCAGCCCAGTATTTTTGCCACTTAGGCTCGATTTCTTTATGATTGTAAAAACTCATGGTATCTCTCCAATTTTCGTGATGTTCCTATTATACCATTTTTAGGGGAATTTAGTCTCTTTCTTTTCAACTCTTTTCTATTTTCGCCTTGCCTTCCATTTTTAATACTGCTATACTTACTTTAGCAGGCTCTTTATAAGAGGTGATTTATGGCCCATTCTTTCAAACACTCTCTCCAAAAAGAGATTCTTCACCGTAGTTCTTTGGCTGCTTTAGCGACCTCGTTTTTACTCCTCATTCTCTTGTTTGGTTTTTCCTATTTCCTTCAAAAGCAACAGCTCACCAAAGACACTCAACAGATTGTCCAACATGTTCGCAATATGAAACAAGCGAACTATCAATTATTGGAGACCATGAATCAAAAAATGGTCCCAGAATTTTTAGAGGGTAAACACACTGACCGAGAACTCTTTAGTCTATTTTATGAAACAAAAGCTCAACTGAAACTCAGTTCTGATTTTATCATCCTTGATGACACAGGAGGACTTCTCTTTAGTACCAATCGCAACCATCAAGAAACTATTTTAGCTCCTTATTATTTAAAATTGTTAATTCAAAATCCGATTCAAGGAGCCATTACAGAAAAGGTTGCTTTGTCAATAGATAAGCAACATTACGCACTCTTCATTATGCCTATCGTTCAAAATCAACGAGTTAAGGCTTATAGCATTTCTTTTGTAAATGAAAATGAATTTGTGTCCAGTATCCCTCTCATCAATTCAAAATACGCCATTACAGATACTTTTGGAAACATCTACTCTAGCAATACCAATCAATTTACTCAATCGACTCTGGAAAAATTTGATGAAAAATTACTCCAATCTAAAACCCATTGGTATGTTGAAAATCCACTTCTGATTGAAAAACGTAAAATTGAACCGATTTTCTCAATCTACGCCTTTCAATCTTTCTTTCCCATTCCGAGTTTACTGGGACTTGCTTCTGTCTTAACACTCTGTATCTTTCTGT
The DNA here is from genome assembly GCF_001812125.1 of Streptococcus sp. HMSC071D03. Lineage (NCBI taxonomy): Bacteria > Bacillati > Bacillota > Bacilli > Lactobacillales > Streptococcaceae > Streptococcus > Streptococcus sp. HMSC071D03. The sequence goes on along the minus strand of NZ_KV807769.1, from coordinate 34,392 downwards.
TATACTTCTGGCAGGCGAGACGAATTGCTTATAAAATTGCGACGCACAATGCCGGCCCTATTGAAAGTCTGGTCTATCAATTACAGGAAATTCCTAAGAAAAAGGAAAAGAAACTCACTCTCCATACCGGGGACGAATTTGAACTGATTGCTGAGAAAATTACCGATATGCTCCAAGAGTTGGATGAGCTCCATCAAAAGATGTTGACCATTGAGAAGGAAAAGTGGGTCTTTGAAAGAAAGATGCTGGAAGCTCAGTTTAATCCTCACTTCCTCTACAATACCTTAGAAACCATTAAAATCACGAGTATGATTGATGCCAGTATTACTCAAGACCTAATTCAAAATCTCACGCGCATCCTGCGATATAGTGTAACTGAACTAGAAAAAGAAACGACTCTTGGGCAGGACCTAGAGATTATCGAAGCTTATCTGAAAATCCATCAGATTCGATTTGAACATTTTTCTTATCAGATTGACTGTTCTGAGAATCTACATTCCCAAACTATTCCGAAACTTTTCTTATTACCCCTTGTGGAAAATGCTCTAAAATACGGAAGACAGTATCGTATCGACCTTGCCATCTCTATCCAAATCACTCAAGAGCAGGAAGCACTGACCTTTATCGTTAAGGATAATGCTGGTGGTCTAACCAAACAAGAACGCCTACATATCTTAGAATCCTTGGACAGCCCACATATCTTAGAATCCTTGGACAGCCCACATACACAGCACGGTATTGTCAATAGTTACAAACGATTGAATAACTTTTTTGAAAATGTCGAATTGGATTTAGGAGTGAACCCGCAAGGGGAAACCTGGGTAAAATTTGTCACGAAAGGAAGAACGCATGTTTAAGCTAATCATTGTCGAAGATGAACACCTGATCCGAAAATGGCTTGAAATTGCCGTCGACTACTCAGCCTTGGGTATTCAAGTAGTTGGAACTGCAAGTCACGGACAAGAAGGCATGGAGTTAATTCAAAAAGAGAAACCACACATCGTACTGACAGACATTACCATGCCCATCATGGATGCTTTTATGATGTTTGAAGCGACTCGTTCACTCTCTTATGAAAAAGTGATCCTCTCAGGCTATAATGATTTCCAAAACGCCAAAAAGGCCATGCAATTCGGAGCAGTGGACTTCCTCCCAAAACCCATAAATGTCGCAGAATTAACAGAGTGTTTAGAAAAAATAACTCTGCGCCTCAAGATGGATCAACACCAAACCAATCCATTTTTACAAGACTACCAAGCCTTTGTCACCTCACTTCAAAAAATCAATCCTCAAAACCAACTGATTCAACAAATTCTCGAATTTGTACACCAACACTACTACCTACACTTTACCATTTCTACCATTGCAGAGAATCTAGGCTATAGCGAAAGTTATCTCTACAAGGTTATCAAAGAAGATTTCCCTATCACCTTGAACGAATACATTCTTCAGTATCGTTTAAAACAAGCCGTTGAAAAGATGAGTCAACATCCTGACTCCCCTCTTAGTCAAATCGCTGAAGAAGTCGGCTTCTCAGACTATAAGTATTTTGGGAAAGTTTTTAAGAAATACTTTCATATCTCTCCTAAAGAGTTAAAATCCATAGGAAGAATAGTTTAGACACTGTTCTTCTTTTTTGTAGAGAATTTTACCCCATTAGGATAGAATTTTAGGTTTTAAAAGCGCTTTCATTGCTTTACAATGGAGATAACAAAACTATGGAGGTATCCATCATGAAAAAGAAATGGATGTATTATGCTGCGTGTGGACTTGCTATTTTGGGGCTTGCTGCCTGCTCTTCTGACGACGCTTCAGGAGAAAAGGCAACTGAAAATGGAGGAAGCGATACTCTAGTAGTCTACTCCCCGAACTCAGAAGGATTGATTGGAGCAACTATTCCTGCTTTTGAAGAAAAGTATGGCATCAAGGTTGAACTCATTCAAGCCGGAACAGGTGAACTCTTTAAGAAGCTAGAATCTGAAAAAGAAGCCCCTGTGGCAGATATCATCTTTGGTGGTTCCTATACCCAATATGCTACCCACGGAGAACTTTTTGAAAATTACGTATCAACGGAAAACGATAATGTAATCAAAGAATATCAAAATACAACTGGCTACTCAACTCCTTATACATTGGATGGTAGTGTTTTGATCGTCAACCCTGACTTGACTAAGGGGATGAATATTGAAGGTTATAGCGACCTCATCAAACCAGAACTCAAAGGAAAAATCGCAACTGCAGACCCAGCCAACTCTTCTAGCGCCTTTGCTCAACTAACAAACATGTTACAAGCTGAGGGCGGCTATACAGACGACAAAGCTTGGACTTATGTCAAAGATCTCTTTACTTTGATTGACGGTAAAATCGGCTCAAGTTCATCTGGCGTTTACAAGGCTGTTGCAGATGGAGAAATGGCTGTTGGCCTTTCATACGAAGATCCCGCAGTAAAACTTCTAAACGACGGAGCTAACATCAAGGTTGTTTATCCAAAAGAAGGTACTGTCTTCCTGCCTGCTAGCGCTGCTATTATTAAAAACGCTAAGAACATGGAAAACGCTAAGAAATTTATCGATTTCATCATTTCTCAAGAAGTCCAAGACACGCTTGGTACAACAACTACTAACCGTCCAGTTCGTAAAAATGCTAAAACTAGCGCAAACATGAAACCAATCGAACAAATTAAAACACTAACTGAAGACTATGATTATGTCATCAAAAACAAATCAGATATCGTGAAGAAATACAACGAAGTCTTTACAGATATCCAATCTAAACAGTAAAAGAGGTTAACTATGAGTGAGATCAAGATTATCAATGCCAAGAAAATTTATCACGATGTAGCTGTTATCGAAAATCTAAGCGTGACCATTCCTAAGGGTAGCCTTTTCACTCTCCTTGGGCCTTCAGGATGTGGGAAAACAACCTTACTTCGTATGATTGCAGGTTTCAATAGCATCGAAGGAGGAGAGTTCTACTTCGACGATACTAAAATCAACAACATGGAACCTAGCAAGCGAAACATTGGGATGGTTTTCCAAAACTATGCAATTTTCCCACATTTGACAGTGCGTGATAACGTTGCATTCGGGCTCAAGCAAAAGAAAGTTCCAAAAGATGAACTCATCGAACAAACAAATAAATACCTTGAGTTGATGCAGATTGCCCAGTATGCTGATCGTAAACCAGATAAACTTAGTGGTGGCCAGCAACAACGGGTTGCCCTAGCACGTGCCTTGGCTGTTAATCCTAACGTTCTCCTCATGGACGAACCCCTCAGTAACCTAGATGCCAAACTTCGCTTGGATATGCGTCAGGCTATTCGCGAAATTCAACACGAAGTTGGAATTACCACTGTCTACGTAACTCACGACCAAGAAGAAGCTATGGCCATTTCTGACCAAATTGCTGTTATGAAAGACGGTGTTATTCAACAAATTGGTCGTCCAAAAGAGCTCTACCACAAACCAGCAAATGAATTTGTCGCAACATTTATTGGTAGAACAAATATAATCCCTGCTCGTTTGGAAAAGCAAGCTGACGGAGCTTACATCGTCTTTGAAGATGGTTATTCTCTTCGTATGCCAGCACTAGACCAGGTGGAAGAACAAGCTATTCATGTCAGCATTCGTCCCGAAGAATTTATCCGTGACGAAAACGGACCAATCGATGGAACAATTACTGACAGTGTCTATCTTGGACTTAATACCGAATACTTCATTGAGACAGGATTTGCTTCAAAACTTCAGGTAAGTGAAGAATCTACATTTGAAGAAGATTTGAAAAAAGGAGATCGCGTTCGTTTGCGTATCAATACTCAAAAACTCAATGTCTTCTCTGAAGATGGTTCGCGCAATCTCATAAAAGGAGTCAGCCATGGAGCGTAAAAAACTAAATATCTGGACTGCGTCTTCCTTCTTCATCTTCCTTACTTATCTTGTTTTTCTGGTCTATCCAATTGTTACGGTATTAAAACAGGCACTGGTACATGAAGGTCATTTCTCATTAGAAAATTTTGTTACTTTCTTTAGCAAATCGTACTACTCTGAAACCCTTATCAACAGTTTCAAGGTTTCTGTAACTGCAACAGTCACTTCTGTCGTTGTTGGTACCTTGCTAGCTTATCTTTTTTCAATGTATGACTTCAAGGGAAAGAAATTTTTACAAATCTTGATTATCATAGCATCCATGTCAGCTCCCTTTGTAGGTGCCTATTCTTGGATTCTACTCCTTGGTAGAAACGGAGTTATCACAAAATTTCTAACCAACACACTACATTTGCCAGGTTTTGATATCTACGGCTTTAAAGGTATCGTGCTTGTCTTTACACTCCAACTTTTCCCTCTCGTATTCCTATACGTAGCTGGAACCATGAAGAGCATTGACAACTCCCTCTTGGAAGCTGCTGAAAGCATGGGATCTTTCGGTTTTAAACGAATCGTAACAGTTGTTTTACCTCTCCTAGTCCCAACTTTACTAGCAGCAGCGCTCCTAGTCTTTATGAGAGCTTTCTCAGACTTCGGTACTCCGATGCTGATTGGTGAGGGATATCGTACCTTCCCAGTATTGATCTATACACAGTTTATCAGTGAGGTAGGGGGTAACTCTGCCTTCGCATCAGCCTTAGCAATTATGGCGATTACAATCGCCCTAGTTATCTTCCTCATCCAAAAATACGTTTCAAATCGCTACAGTTTCAGTATGAACTCGCTTCATCCAATTGAACCTAAGAAAACGACAAAAGGTAAGATGGCTGCTATTTATGTGACAGTTTATGGCATTATCTTATTCTCTGTTTTGCCTCAAGTTTACTTGATTTATACATCCTTCCTAAAAACATCCGGAATGGTTTTCGTCAAAGGATATTCACTAAACAGCTATAAGACTGCTTTTAACCGCATGGGCTCTGCTATTTTTAATACCATTC
>NZ_KV807769.1:0-29368 GCF_001812125.1 Streptococcus sp. HMSC071D03 | reverse complement strand
TATTCCTCTCCTTGCCTTGGTTCTCGTTGTTGTCTTTGCGACCTTCATATCCTATCTTGCAGTTCGCAAACGCAACCTATTTACCAACTTAATCGATAGTCTTAGTATGGTACCTTATATCGTACCAGGAACTGTACTTGGTATTGCCTTTATCTCTTCATTCAATACAGGCCTCTTCGGAAGTGGTTTCCTGATGATTACAGGAACAGCCTTCATCTTGATTATGTCCTTATCTGTCAGAAGACTTCCTTATACCATTCGTTCTTCAGTTGCTAGTTTGCAACAAATTGCCCCTAGTATCGAAGAAGCAGCAGAAAGCTTGGGAAGTAGCCGTCTCAATACCTTTACTAAAATCACAACCCCAATGATGCTTTCAGGTATCATATCAGGAGCAATCCTTTCATGGGTAACAATGATTTCGGAACTATCTACTTCCATTCTCTTGTATAATGTTAAAACTAGAACAATGACCGTAGCTATCTACACTGAAGTACTTCGTGGGAATTATGGTGTGGCCGCAGCCTTGTCTACTATCCTCACCATCTTAACAGTTACTTCCTTGTTACTATTTATGAAAATTTCTAAAAATAACAGCATTACGCTCTAGTTTTTTCCTACTAAAACAGCCAATTCCCCCTGGCTGTTTTTTTATATCTCTACTTTTGATTTTCCCGAATCATCACCTTCGATAAATACAGATTCCTATCAATAGGACATATATTAGCTAGTTATATAGATGCAAGATAGGGCTTTTTATGGTAGAATATAGGAAAGTGCTTTCTCAGAAGGAGGAAAATATGGACAAACAAACCATCGCTGTTTTAGGGCCTGGTTCTTGGGGTACTGCTCTGTCACAAGTTTTAAATGACAACGGACACCAAGTACGAATCTGGGGAAATATTCCTGATCAAATCAACGAAATCAATACACATCATACTAACAAACACTATTTTAAGGATATTGTCTTAGATGAAAAAATTGTAGCCTACCAAGACCTAGAAGTAGCCTTGAAGGATGTGGATGCTGTTTTATTTGTTGTCCCAACCAAGGTTACACGACTAGTTGCCCAACAAGTTGCTGCCGTTCTTGATCATAAAGTGGTCGTCATGCACGCATCAAAAGGTCTGGAACCGAATAGTCACAAACGTCTTTCAACCATTCTTGAAGAAGAAATCCCTGAAGACCTTAGAAGCGAGATCGTCGTCGTATCTGGTCCTAGCCATGCGGAAGAAACAATTGTACGCGACATCACCTTGATTACGGCTGCCTCTAAAAATTTACAAACTGCTCAATATGTTCAAAAACTCTTTAGCAACCACTACTTCCGCCTTTATACCAATACGGATGTTATCGGAGTGGAAACAGCTGGTGCTCTTAAAAATATCATCGCTGTTGGTGCAGGTGCCCTTCATGGACTTGGATTTGGTGATAATGCTAAAGCAGCGATCATCACGCGCGGTCTGGCAGAAATTACTCGTCTGGGGGTTAAACTTGGAGCAAATCCATTAACTTACAGTGGTCTTTCTGGAGTTGGGGATTTAATCGTTACAGGAACTTCTGTCCACTCACGTAACTGGCGTGCCGGAGATGCTCTTGGGCGTGGCGAAGCCTTGGCAGATATCGAAGCAAATATGGGAATGGTCATTGAAGGAATTTCAACAACCAAAGCTGCTTACGAATTAGCACAAGAACTAGGAGTTTATATGCCTATTACCCAAGCCATTTACCAAGTTATTTATGAAAACATTAATATTAAGGATGCCGTTTCTGAACTCATGAGCAATGAGTTCAAGGCAGAAAACGAGTGGTCTTAAACCACAGTTAGAAAGGAATCTCATGATGCAAAAAGTTAGAAAAGCCGTTATCCCTGCTGCAGGACTTGGAACTCGCTTCCTTCCTGCTACCAAAGCCTTGGCTAAGGAAATGCTACCAATCGTAGATAAACCAACCATTCAATTTATCGTTGAAGAAGCTCTTAAGTCTGGTATTGAGGATATTCTTGTTGTCACAGGGAAGTCAAAACGCTCAATCGAAGACCATTTTGACTCGAACTTTGAGCTAGAATATAACCTCAAAGAAAAAGGAAAGAATGATCTCTTGAAACTTGTTGACGAAACGACTGGCATGCGCCTCCACTTCATCCGTCAAACTCACCCACGCGGACTCGGAGATGCCGTTTTGCAAGCCAAAGCCTTTGTTGGGAATGAACCTTTTGTAGTTATGCTTGGGGATGACCTCATGGATATCAATGATGACAAGGCTGTCCCATTGACCAAGCAACTCATGAATGATCACGAAGAAACTCACGCTTCTACCATCGCTGTCATGCCTGTCCCACACGAAGAAGTCTCCGCCTACGGTGTCATCGCTCCTCAAGGAGAAGGCAAAGATGGACTTTACAGCGTTGAAACCTTCGTTGAAAAACCAGCACCTGAAGACGCACCAAGTGATCTAGCCATTATTGGCCGTTATCTCCTCACACCAGAGATTTTCGGTATCCTTGAAAATCAAACACCTGGTGCCGGAAATGAAATCCAGCTAACAGATGCCATCGATACTCTCAACAAAACTCAACGAGTATTTGCTCGTGAATTCAAGGGTGCTCGTTATGATGTTGGAGACAAGTTTGGATTTATGAAGACTTCCATCGAATACGCTCTCAAACATCCACAAGTCAAAGACCACTTGAAGGACTACTTGATTGATCTTGGAAAAGAACTTTCAGGAGACAAATAAACAATTTGTCAAACAGTCAGATTTAGTTTAAATCTGGCTTTTTTCAATGTCTAAATCTCAAGACCCAATCCCTATCCAAAGCCCTGTTCTAAGCCTAATTTCTTGCAATAATTGCTTTTATGGTATAATAATAAAGAGTGAGGAATTCTATGAACAAACATGTAACAAGAATCAAACAAAAAGGACTGGCCTTACTTCGGTCTTTAAAATTAATAACTTCCAAAAAAAGTCCAGATAAAAATAAGAAAGTCAAAACAAAGCTGACCATTTGGACTATTTTGGCCAATATCTTACTTGGAATAAAAGCAACTTTTAACACTCTTTTTATCCTAGCTTTTATTGGCGGTCTCCTCGGGACTGGAGTTGTTTTGGGGTATGCTGTTTCTCTCTTTGATCAAGTTAGTGTCCCTCAAACGGAGGATTTGATCAAGCAGGTCAATAATATTTCATCCATCTCTGAAATCCGCTATGCAGATGGTTCCATGATTAGCGCTATTGAAAGCGATCTACTTCGCACATCTGTGTCATCAGATGCCATTTCAGATAATCTCAAGCAAGCTATCGTTGCAACCGAGGATGAACACTTTGCTGAGCACAACGGTGTTGTTCCTAAAGCGGTTATTCGCGCCAGTCTAGGAAAATTCATCGGACTTGGTTCTTCCAGTGGAGGTTCTACCCTAACACAACAGCTCATCAAGCAACAAGTAGTCGGTGATGCTCCTACACTTTCTCGTAAAGCTAGTGAAATCGTAGATGCTCTAGCCCTAGAACGTGCTATGAATAAGGATGAAATCCTGACTACCTATCTAAATGTTGCACCTTTTGGTCGCAATAACAAGGGGCAAAATATCGCAGGGGCTCAGCAGGCTGCGACTGGGATTTTCGGAGTGGATGCTAGCAAACTGACCATCCCTCAAGCAGCTTTCCTAGCAGGTTTACCACAAAGCCCTATTTCCTACTCACCTTATGAGTCTACTGGTGAGATGAAGAGCGAAGAAGATATTGAACTTGGAATCAAGCGCTCAAAAGATGTTCTCTACAATATGTACAGAACTGGAGTTCTTAGCCAAGAAGACTACGAAACCTATAAAGCATACGACATTAAACAGGATTTCTTGTCAGCAGAAAATGCCAGCGTTAGTTCTAAAGGTTTCCTCTACTTCACTGTGCTAGATGAGGCTACCAATATTATGTATGATTACTTGGTACAGAAAGATAACGTTTCTGCCCAAGAATTAAAGAACGAATCTATCCAGAAATCTTATCGTGAATTAGCTGAAAGAGAAATTCAAAATGGTGGTTACCGTATCACAACTACAATTGACAAAGCAATCCATACTGCCATGCAAGATGCGGTAGCAAATTACGGCTACCTGCTAGATGATAGTTCAGGGCAACCTGAAGTTGGGAATGTCTTGATGGACAATCAAACTGGGGCGATTTTAGGTTTTGTAGGTGGGCGAGATTATCAGACCAATCAAAACAATCACGCCTTCGATACCAAACGTTCCCCTGCCTCCACTACCAAGCCACTCTTGGCCTACGGTATTGCTATTGACCAAGGGCTCATGGGAAGCGCTAGTATCTTATCAAACTATCCAACCAATTTTTCCAACGGGAATCCTATCATGCACGTTAATAACCCAGGTACAGCAATGATAGACCTTAAAGAAGCTCTGAATTATTCTTGGAACATTCCAGCCTACTGGACCTATCAGCTACTTCTTCAAAAAGGGGTTGATGTTCGTTCCTACATGGAAAAGATGGGGTATGAAATCCCTGAATACGGCATCGAAAGTCTACCTATGGGGGGAGGAATTGAAGTTACTGTAGCCCAGCACACCAATGGCTACCAAACGCTAGCTAACAATGGTACCTATCATAAGAAATACATGATCTCAAAAATTGAGAAAACGAGTGGTGAGGTTCTCTATGAACATCAGGCTAAACCCATCCAAGTTTACTCTAAAGCTACTGCAACCATTATGCAGAGTTTGCTAAGAGATGTGCTTTCATCTCGAGTCACTACAAGTTTCCAAACGGATCTGACTTCTATCAATTCCAGTCTAGCAGGTGCTGACTGGATCGGAAAAACTGGTACAACCAATGAAGAAGGGGATATGTGGCTAATGGTCTCTACTCCAAGATTAACCCTTGGAGGCTGGGTTGGACATGATGATAACAGTCCTCTAGCCCAGGGAGCTTACTACCGCAATGCAAAATATATGGCTCATCTGGTAAATGCCATTCAGCAAGCAGCCCCTTCTGCTTGGGGTTCAGAACGTTTCAAACTCGATTCAAGTGTCACTTCATCACAAGTCCTCAAATCAACTGGTCAAAAGCCAGGGAAGGTGACTATTAATGGAAAAGAAATTAATCTGAGCGGAGAAACGGTGACTAGCTACTGGGCAAACCAAGCTGGCGCGCCGACTACTACTTATAAATTCGCTATTGGTGGAAGCGATTCTGACTACCAAAATGCTTGGAACACCATTTTAGGAAGTCTGCCTAAAGCATCTTCTTCCTCATCGAACAATAGCAATAGTAGTAACAATAACAATAATAATCGTAATAATACTTCTAATAGTAACGGGAGCAGTAGCTCTAGTTCCAATAATAGAAGCAGCAATCAACAGCGCTAACTAGTACAATCATTGAGAGTGGGAAAGAAATGATTTTTCTCCACTCTCTTTTTTCTTTTTTCATTTCATGGTACAATAGCAACATGAATAAATATCAAAAGAATATTTTTAAGGGAACCATTTATTCTCTCCTATCTGGCTTGATCTGGGGGATCTGCGGAATTTTAGGAGAGTACTTTTTTTCACATTATCAAGTATCTTCAGGGTGGATTACTTCTATGCGTCTACTCGTCGCAGGTAGTTTCGTAATCATCTTATCTAGCCTTAAACTCCGATCCCAGCTCTTTGATATCTGGAGAAATCGAAACAATTACCTTCCTTTCCTTGCCTATGCTATCTTAGGGATCTTCTCTGTACAGTTTTTCTTTTATCTCTGTGTAGAATACTCTAATGCGACAACTGCAACCATCCTTCAGTTTATCAGTCCTGTCTTTATCCTCTTTTACAATCGCATCATCTACAAGAAAAAAGCTTCTAAAAGTGCTATTTTTTATGTCTTGATCGCTATGGTTGGGGTCTTTTTGATGGCTACCAAAGGCGATCTATCCAAATTATCTATTACACCACTGGCTTTACTTACGGGCCTTCTCAGTGCTCTAGGTGTCATGTTCAATGTCATCTTACCCCAACGCTTTGCAAAAAAATACGGATTTGTGCCAACTGTTGGTTGGGGAATGATTATCGCGGGCCTTTTTAGTAATTTTCTCTACCCTGTTTATGAGATTAGCTTCCAGGTTGATGCCATCAGTATCTTGATTTGTTTGACCATCGCCTTTTTGGGAACTGCCTTTGCCTTTTTCCTATCGATGAAGGCTGTCTCCCTCGTTTCCCCATTAGTGGTGTCAGTCGTCAGCGCAAGCGAACCGCTATCCTCTGCTATTCTAAGCGTTCTTTTCCTTGGCATGGTTCTGGATGGTTTCTTGGTACTGGCCATGATTTTGATTATCGTTCCTATGATTTTCTTGTCCATCGAAGAATCAAAATCAAATAATTAAACACCTTCTTTTAACACTTAAGGCTTCAATTTTGAAGCCTTTTTTGGTAGAATAGTAAGCATTATAAAGAATGAGGAGACCCCTATGACTGCTACAAAAATGAATGCACAAGAAATTATCCAATTTATCGCAAATGCTGAGAAAAAGACAAGTGTAAAAGTGACCTTTGAAGGACAACTTGCCGGATCTATCCCTGCCTCTGTTATCAAGCTTGGGAATGTTCTTTTTGGAGACTGGAAAGATATCGCTCCACTTCTTGAAGGATTAACAGAAAACAAGGACTATGTTGTTGAGCAAGATGCCCGTAACTCAGCTGTACCTCTCCTTGATAAACGTGATATCAATGCTCGTATCGAGCCAGGCGCTATCATCCGTGACCAGGTTGAGATTGGCGACAACGCTGTTATCATGATGGGAGCTGTTATCAATATCGGTGCAGAAATCGGTGCTGGTACTATGATTGATATGGGAGCCATTCTGGGTGGACGTGCTATTGTCGGTAAAAATAGTCACGTAGGTGCCGGCGCTGTTCTTGCAGGTGTCATCGAACCAGCTAGTGCAGAGCCTGTTCGTGTCGGTGACAATGTTCTCATCGGTGCTAACGCTGTGGTTATCGAAGGTGTTCAAATCGGTAACGGTTCTGTTGTTGCAGCAGGTGCCATCGTTACTCAAGATGTTCCAGAAAATGTTGTGGTTGCTGGTGTTCCAGCTCGTGTTATCAAAGAAATCGATAGCCAAACCCAACAAAAAACAGCGCTAGAAGATGCGCTTCGCACCTTGTAATTAGTAACAGAGGCGGAAATTTTTCCAGCCTCTTTATCGTATCAGTAGAAGGAAATTAGATATGTTAGATTTGATTCACACTCGACGTGATCTTCACCAAATTCCTGAGATCGGTTTAGAAGAAGTCAAGACTCACGCTTATTTACTCAATGTCATTGAGAAATTAACAGCTGACAAGGATTTTGTTCAGATTCGTACTTGGCGAACAGGTATTTTAGTTTACTTGCAGGGAAGTCAGCCAGAACGTACCATTGGCTGGCGGACAGACATAGACGGACTCCCAATCGTTGAACAAACAGGCTTTCCTTTTGCCTCTCAGCACCCAGACCGTATGCATGCTTGTGGACATGATTTTCACATGACCATTGCCCTAGGAAGTCTCGAACGTGCTCTAGAAAACCAACCTAAAAACAATCTCCTCTTTCTCTTCCAGCCTGCCGAGGAAAATGAAGCAGGTGGCATGCTCATGTATGAGGATGGAGCTTTTGAAGACTGGTTGCCTGACCAATTCTATGGACTCCATGTTCGTCCAGACTTAAAAGTTGGACAAGTTGCGACCAATACCCATACACTCTTTGCAGGAACTTGCGAAGTCAAGATTCGTTTCAAAGGTAAAGGGGGGCATGCTGCCTTTCCACACCAAGCAAACGACGCTCTGGTTGCTGCGAGTTATTTTATCACTCAAGTCCAGTCAGTCGTCAGCCGTAATGTTGATCCTATCGAGGGAGCTGTCGTCACTTTCGGTGTTTTTCAAGCTGGTACAACCAATAATGTCATCGCTGATACAGCTTTCTTGCATGGAACCATCCGAGCTCTTACACACAACATGAGCCTCTTGGTGCAAAAACGTGTCAAAGCCATCGCTGAAGGTGTCGCAGCTGCTTTTGATATGGATGTGGAAGTTGAACTCAAGCAGGGAGGTTACCTACCTGTCGAAAACAACCCTGAATTAGCCCAGGAATTGATGGCCTTCTTTGATGAAAAAGAGGGAATTGAACTAATCGACATCGAACCTGCCATGACAGGAGAAGACTTTGGTTATCTTCTCTCCAAGGTTCCTGGTGTCATGTTCTGGCTTGGAATTGATAGTCCCTATGCTCTTCACCATCCAAAGATGAGTCCTAAGGAAGAAGCTCTGGCTGTCGGTGTCGAGGCTGTATCAAGCTTTTTAGCCAAGAAAGCTGCGGAGTAAACTATGAAAAAAAACTTACGCAAGCAGGTCTTGCAAGAACTCAAATCTCTATCAGCCGAAGAAAAGGAAGTCATGGACGCTTGGTTGACTGAGCAGCTCCTTCAACATCCTTTCTACAAGGAAGCAAAAACCATCGCCACTTACCTGTCTTTTCCTCATGAATTTCAGACAGCTAGACTCATTGAACAAGCTCAAAAAGATGGGAAGACACTCCGCATTCCCAAAACCTATCCACATGGGAAAATGGACTTTGTTCTATATGAACCAGAGAAACTCGAAAGAAATTCTTTTGGACTTCTTGAACCTCAAGGAGAGTTCACAATCCTTGAACCCTCTCAGATTGACCTGATTCATGTCCCTGGTTTGGCTTTCAATCTTTCAAGATATAGGGTTGGCTACGGTGGTGGCTACTACGACCGCTACTTGGAGCATTTCCCAGGTCATACAATTAGTACGATTTATCCATGTCAGATTCAGAATTTTCAACCTGAGCACTACGATATTCCTGTTGAGGAGGTACTCATCTATGAAAGAAATTTTTGATCGTCGGTATCCTGTCACGAGCTTCTTTCTAGTCGTGACAACCCTGGTTTTTATACTCATGTTTCTAACCAGTGGTTTCAACTATACCAGCGCAGCCACCTTGTATAAATTCGGAGCTGTGTATCCCCCTGCTATCAAGGCCATGCCTGAACAAATCTGGCGCTTATTCTCGGCAACCTTTGTCCATATTGGCTTGGAGCACTTTTTAGTCAATATGCTATCCCTCTACTTCTTAGGACGTCAGATGGAACAAATCTTTGGCTCCAAACAGTTTTTCTTTATCTACCTTCTATCAGGTATGATGGGAAATCTCTTTGTCCTAGTTTTTAGTCCCAATGCTATTACTGCAGGTGCTTCAACTGCCCTCTACGGTATGTTTGCCTCAATTGTTGTTCTCCGATATGCTTCACGCAATCCCTATCTCCAACAACTAGGTCAATCCTACCTCTCCCTCTTAGTGATTAACCTAGTGGGTAGTATTTTAATACCTGGAATCAGCCTTGCTGGACATGTAGGTGGTGCCGTGGGTGGTGCTCTTCTTGCCATTGTCTTCCCAGTTCGAGGCGAAAGAAAGATTTATAGCCCAGGCCAACGTGGTATAGCAACCCTAGCCTTTATTGCTTTATCAGCTTTACTACTTTTTATCGGACTATTATAAGAACAAGAAAAACCATTGGAAAAACTCGAAAAGAATTGAGGTCCAATGGTTTTTTTGAATCTATTTGAAAAGTAGTTTAAAACCCATTATTTTCGCTGAGTTCTTTGAACCAGTGACCTGATTTTTTCAGGCGTCGTTCTTGCGTTTCAAGATCAAGCTCGACCAAACCATAACGGTTTTTATAGCTGTTGAGCCATGACCAGCAATCGATAAAGGTCCAGATTAAGTAGCCTTTACAGTTAGCACCGTCTTCGATAGCGCGATGAAGTTCTCGCAGGTGGCCTTTGACAAAGTCGATACGATAGTCGTCTTGAATCATGCCATTTTCACGGAATTTGTCTTCACCTTCAACGCCCATGCCGTTTTCGGTCAACATCCACTCGATATTGGCATAGTTTTCCTTGATATTTTGAGCAATATGGTAAATCCCTTGCTCGTAGATTTCCCAGCCACGGTGGGGATTGATCTTACGACCAGGCATGACATAAGGTTCATAAAAATGTTCTGGCAAGAGTGGACTATCAGGGTGCTTAGCAAAACGTGGCGCCATGACACGTAAAGGTTGGTAGTAATTGACTCCCAGAAAGTCGACTGTATGTTGGCGAATGAGTTCCAATTCTTCTGCTGTAGAATCTGGTAGCAAATCATGCTCAGCCAAAATTTCCACTAACTCTTCTGGATATGCTCCTAAAACAGACGGATCTAGGAAAGATTGTGCCTGAAAGAGGTCGGCAATGCGAGCTGCTTTTACATCGGCAGGATGCTGGCTACGTGGATAGGCTGGTGTCAAGTTGAGGACAATTCCAATCTTAGAACCAGTTAAGACTTCATGACAAGCCTTAACTGCAAGAGTGCTGGCTAGTTGGGTATGATAGGCAACCTTTACTGCTGCTTTGGCATCTACCTTATGAGGATAATGGGCATCATAGAAATAGCCGAACTCCACAGGAACGATAGGTTCATTGAAGGTAATCCACTGGTCCACCAAGTCTCCGTAAGTCTCAAAACAGAAGCGAGCATAGTCTTCATAAGCCTTAATAGTTGCCTTATTTTCCCAACCATCTCCATCTTCTTGAAGGGCAAAAGGCAAGTCAAAGTGATAAAGATTGACTAAAAGACGAATGCCCTTAGCCTTGATGGCTTCAAAGACCTGGCGATAGAAAGCCACACCTTGAGGGTTGACTTCCCCACGTCCCTGTGGGAAAATACGAGACCACTGGATAGAAGTTCGAAAGGCTGTATGACCTGTTTCTGACAAAAGTTCAATGTCCTTCTCCCAATTTTCATAGAAGGTCGACGTTTTGTCAGGGCCAATCCCATTATAGTAGCGATTTGGCTCTACTTGGTACCAATAATCCCAGAGATTATCTCCCTTGCCGTCACCAGGCACTCGCCCCTCTGTCTGTGGTCCAGATGTTGAGGAACCCCAGACAAAATCCTTTGGAAATTTTAGCATAGCTCTACCTCTTTATTTACTCTTTTTATGTTTATTTTATCTCATTATAGAGAAAAAACAAGGCAAAAACTAGTTACATTTTTGTCTTGTTTTTCTTCTGATTATAGATTTTATTTATTTGTTAGGATTTCAAGGGTTTCAAGCAAGCTATCTGCGTGAACTTCGATTGTATCCCCTGTCGCCTTAATCTTCACTTCTACGATGCCGTCAGCTGCTTTTTTACCGACAGTGATACGGATTGGAAGACCAATCAGATCGCTGTCACTGAATTTAACACCGACACGTTCGTTACGGTCATCCGTCAAGACTTCGTAGCCTTTGTTGACCAAAGCTTCTTCGATACGATCTGTCAATGCAAGACTTGCTTCATCCTTGACATTAACCGGAATCAAGTGCACATCAAATGGCGCCAATTCTTTAGGGAAGTTGATTCCCCAAGCGTAACGGTATTCACCTTTTGGAGTTTTATTGACAAAGAGGCGAGCGTGTTGTTCCATGACTGCTGATAGGAGACGGCTGACACCGATACCATAACATCCCATGATAATTGGAACTGCACGACCGTTTTCGTCCAAGACATCTGCTCCCATACTTGCTGAGTAACGAGTTCCAAGTTTGAAGATGTGACCAATTTCAATACCACGTGCAAAGTTGAGCACACCTTGTCCATCTGGAGAGATTTCACCCTCACGAACTTCACGGATATCTACATACTCAGCAGTGAAATCACGACCCGGGTTCACACCAGTCAAGTGGAAACCATCTTCGTTGGCACCCACAACAGCATTACGACTATCTTGAACTTTACGATCTGCAATGATTTTAACATTTTCAGGTAGACCAACTGGTCCTAGAGAACCAAATTCAGCTCCCAACAATTCTTTCACTTCTGCCTCAGTTGCAGGTTCAAAGAAATCTGCTCCAAGGTAGTTTTTCAACTTGACTTCATTGAGTTGGTCATTGCCGACAAGTAGAGCTACAACTGGTTCTTGGTCTGCCATATAAACCAAGGTCTTGATTGTTTGCTCTTCAGAGACATTCAAGAAGGCAGCCACTTCATCAATTGATTTGACACCTGGTGTTTCCACGCGAGCCACTTCATCTTCAGTCACAACACGATTGCTTGGTTTGTACTCGTTGGTTGCCATTTCCAAGTTCGCTGCATAGCTTGATTCACTTGAGTAGGCAATGGTATCTTCACCAGAAACCATCCATTTGAGCAATTCTGCCTTGATTTCTTCTTGCACTTGATCAGGGATTTCATCAAACGACGCGACAGATTTATCTAAAACAACCCAACGGTCAAGGTCTGTACGAGCAGGTGTGATGGCCATAAACTCTTGACTATCCTTACCACCCATGGCTCCACCGTCACCGATGATGGCTTTAAAGTCCAAACCACTACGAGTGAAGATACGCTCATAGGCTGCCTTGTACTCATCATAAGTAACATCCAAACTATCGTAGTTAGCATGGAAGCTATAACCATCTTTCATGATGAATTCACGCGTACGAAGAAGTCCATTACGTGGACGTTTTTCATCACGATACTTAGGCTGAATTTGGTACAAGTTCAAAGGCAATTGCTTGTAAGACTTGACAGAATCACGGACAATCGCTGTGAAGGTTTCTTCGTGTGTTGGACCCAGAATAAAGTCTGACTTCTCACGGTTTTTCAATTTGTACAAGTCTTCCCCGTAGGTTTCATAACGGCCAGATTCACGCCAAAGGTCAGCACTGAGAAGGGCTGGAGCCAACATCTCAACGGCCCCCATCTTGTCAAACTCTTGACGCATGATCTTCTTAGCTTTTTCGATAACACAGTTAGCAAGTGGTAGGTAAGAGTAAACACCTGCAGATACTTGACGAACATAACCAGCACGCAACATAAGGGCGTGGCTGATAACTTGAGCATCGCTTGGCATTTCGCGAAGCGTTGGGATAAGCATTTTACTTTGTTTCATAATGACTCCTCTAATTCTTAAAAGAAGGTTCGCATGATGTCGTTCCAAGTTACGGCGATCATCAAAACGACCATAATGACAACTCCGACCAGAGTGACATAGGTTTCAATTTCTTGTTTTAGTGGTTTGCGACGGATAGCTTCTAGGATGTTGAGCACGATTTTTCCACCGTCGAGCGCAGGGATCGGAATCAAGTTGAAGATACCGATATTGATGGAAATCATAGCCAAGAAGAACAAGACATTCTCAAGACCATTCTTAGCAGCATCGCTGCTTGCCTTAAAGATAGCAACGGGACCGCCAAGCTTATTCAAATCTGGTTGGAAGATCAAGCTTTTCAAAGCATTGAGAATGCGCAAAGCTGAATCAGCAGCAGAGGCGAATCCACCTACAAACATAGACCAGATATCTGATTTGAGTCTTGGCTGAACACCCAGGATATAACGACCTTGACTTTCTTGAGGTGCCACACTGACTTGTTTTTCAGTTCCACTCTCAGCAATAGTCACATCCAAAACAGGCGCTGTTTTATCCTTGGTTTCTGCATCAACAGCCTGAATCAAATCTGCCCAGTTTGAAATCTCATGACTGCCGACCTTAGTGATTTGGGCCGTATTTTCAACACCAACCTTAGCCAAAGCGCTATCTGGAATAATATTGAAGTTATTCGTTTGCGTATCACGAACACCGCCTTGCATGAAAATCAAGATCCAAAAGACGATAACTCCTAGGATAAAATTATTCATAGGACCAGCAAAGTTGGTGATCATTTTACCCCAGACAGTCGCATTTTGATATTGGACATCTAAGGGAGCGATACGAACTTCCGTTCCATCAGCTTCCACAATGGTCGCATCATGATCAACTGAGAAGGTCTTCTCTTCTTCCAAGACCAAGCCTCTAATAAAGAGTTTGTCCTCAAAATCAAACTGGGTTACCTGCATCGGAAGAGCCGTTTGGTCAACCTTTTTACCAGAGAGATTGATACGCTTGACCTTGCCATCCGCTGCCAGTGTTAAGCTTGCGGGAGTTCCAGTCTTGATTTCTGTCGTATCTTCACCCCAACCTGCCATGCGAACGTACCCACCAAGTGGCAGGAGACGAATGGTATAGGCAGTCCCATCTTTTCCGATATGAGCAAAGATCTTGGGGCCCATACCGATGGCAAACTCACGAACCAAAATCCCAGACTTTTTAGCAAAGTAGAAATGGCCGAACTCGTGAACCACCACGATAATTCCAAAGACTAGAATAAATGTTAGTAATCCTATCATTTAATTTCTGTTCACCTTTCCTTAAAATAAGCCAAAGAGGTGCATAATAGGGAAAACTACTAGCATACAATCAAAACGATCCAGTACCCCACCATGACCAGGGATAAATTTGCCTGAGTCTTTGACTCCAAAATGACGCTTCATAGCACTTTCGATTAAATCACCCAACTGACCTGCTAGACTAAAGAAGATAGCAAAAACCATCATTTTGTAAATCCCATATGGTAAAGCAACGGTACTATCGACTAGCATAAAGATGAGCGTCGCTAGCATAGCAGCCAAGATCCCCCCTATAGCACCTTCTATGGTCTTGTTAGGCGATACTCTCGGAGCAAGCTTTCTCTTGCCAAGCTTCATCCCCACCAGATAGGCACCGCTATCTGTTGCCCAAACCAAACAAAGTCCCAAAAGGGCCTTATCCAAGCCTGCAATTCGAGCATCAACCAAGGCATTAAAGCCGAAGCCAACATAGAAACTCATGGCAATCGGAAAAACAGCATCCTCAATGGTATAGTTCTTGCTGAATACTGTCGCTCCTAGCATGATGAGGATCACAACTCCATAGGCTACAACATTCCCATCTACAGGTAAAAACTTCCAGTAGTTTTCCAAAGGCACGGTCAGAGCAAAGGTCGCTAGTAAAGTCAAGAGACCTTCAGGCGTCATGGTATTTAATCCCTTCATGCGAAGCAACTCATGCACTCCCAACATAGCCACAAGTCCCATAGCAATCTGTAACCATAGACCACCGAGGATCAAGATTGGTATAAAGATAGCCAAGGCCAAGATAGCAAAGAGCGTTCTCTTTTGTAAATCCTTTATCATAATAACTCCTATACTCCTCCAAAGCGACGGTTGCGGCGATTATACTCAACGATAGCCTCTTTTAAGGCTTCCTCGTCAAAGTCAGGCCACAAGACATCCGTGAAATAGAGCTCGCTATAAGCAGCTTGCCAAGGCAAGAAATTACTCAAACGAAGTTCACCGCTGGTCCGAATAATCAAGTCAGGATCACGCAAGACTTTTGGCAAATGTCCCGTAAAGAGGTATTCCCCAATCAACTCCTCGGTGATATCACCAGGATTGATCTTAGCATCTAAAACATCCTGTGCAATCAACTTGACTGCTTGTGTAATCTCAGCTCGTCCACCATAATTAAGGGCAAAATTGAGAATCAAACCTGTATTTAACTTAGTCAACTCTTCTGCCTTTTTCAAGGCATCAAAAGTCTGCTTCGGCAAACGATCAGTCTCCCCAATCATTTGAATCTTCATGTTCTTCTGATGCAATTCAGGAACATACTTATCATAAAATTCAACAGGTAAGTTCATGATAAATTTGACTTCCTGATCTGGACGGGTCCAGTTTTCAGTTGAAAAGGCATAGACCGTCAAGGCTTTGACACCCATATCACTAGCAGCAATCGCTACCTTTCTCAGAGCATCCATCCCAGCCTTATGGCCAAAGACACGTGGCTGCATCCGTTTTTTAGCCCAACGGCCATTCCCATCCATGATCACACCGATGTGGTCTGGCACCATTGTGGTGGCTTCTGTTGCTTTATCTTTTTTTAAAAATCCAAACATGATTGTATTCCTATTCAAAAATCTATCGTTTCATTATACCATATTTTTCATTTTTCTTCTATCATCTTCTCTTATTCTAAGGCGGAATTCGCCATATTTCTAAGATTACAAACCTTGCATTTCCTAAAGAAAGTTGATACAATAAACGTATAAAGATTAAATCCTTGTTCAGTCACAGGGATTTTTTATTGAAAGGATTTTATGATGTCAAAAAAACTCCAACGTAAAAAACAATTAAGAAACAGCCTTCGTCGTTCAGGTATATTTTCAAATGCTGTAAACAAGGTTGTCGAAGAAACAAAAAAAGTTGTAAAACATGCTGAAAAAGCAGCAAGCGATGCAGGTAAAGCTGTCTCTAAAAAGGTTGAAAAAACTGTAGAAGCAACCAAAGAGCAAGCTCAAAAAGTTGCTACTTCTGTAGAAGATTTCGCAGCTAACCTAGGGGGACTTTCAGTTGACCGCGCTAAGACTTTCTACGATGAAGGTATCAAGTCTGCTGCTGACTTCAAAAACTGGACAGAAAAAGAACTCCTTGCCTTGAAAGGAATCGGTCCAGCTACTATCAAGAAATTAAAAGAAAACGGCATTAAGTTCAAGTAATCTTTCTTGTTCCTTGCTTTTCCGTCAAAAACTTGTTAAAATAAAGCCATTAGAGGTGTTTTGAGTCCCACATTTTACAGAAAGTGGCAGTGCTGAGAAGTCCACAAATGTGTCAAAACTGGTTGCTAATGGATGAAATTAAAAATTGAAATATAAATCTTTTTGTTTCCTTTTAGGACTAGACAGCGAGTTGCAGGCTGTACTCAAGTACGGCAAGACGAGCTAACGACGTCATAAAAGTGAAACAAGAAGATTAAAGATGCGGGCATGGCCCGAAATTGGGTGGTACCGCGGATTAACACATTCGTCCCTGTCATATTGATGGCAGGGACGATTTTTATTTTAGACCCCTAGCCAAAGGAGGTTGTCATGAAACAATCTTTTAACACCAGCAAGCTCTACTATGGTTTTCCTGTCTTCATCTTGGGATATCAGGACAAGAACTTTAGGCACAATATCACGACCTGCAGTTCCTCTTATAGCCTGGGAGATTGGCTGGTCATCGGTGTTGGCGCTGAGGAAAATGCGGCTGACCAGATTAAGCATTATCAACAGTTTACCGTAAACATCCCTGATGAAAACTTCATGCTCGAAATGGAGCAGGCTGGTTTTATCAGCCATCGGGAAAAGTTAAAACACCTAGGGCTTGACTACGAAATTTCTGTACGGACTCAGGCCCCGATTTTAGAGGCATGTCCAGTCGTATTGGACTGTCAGGTAGATCGGATTATCGAGGAAGATGGCATCTGCCATATCTTTGCCAAGATTCTCGAGCGACTGGCTGATCCAGAGCTCTTGGACGATAAAGAGCATTTTAAAAATGACCGTTTTGCGCCAACTTACTTTATGGGGGATGGCCATCAGCGCGTTTACCGTTATCTGGATGACCGAGTCGACCCCATGGGAAGCTTCATCAAGAAAGCGAGGAAGAAGGATGACAAGAACTGAATTGCCAGAACAAATCGAAACGGAGCGACTGGTCTTACGAGTCCGTACCGTGCCGGATGCTGAGGATATCTTTGACTATGCTAGTCGTCCAGAAGTCTCTTACCCAGCAGGTTTTCCACCCGTCAAGACCTTGGAAGATGAGATTTATTATCTGGAGCATATCCTTCCTAAGCGCAATGAAAAGGACAATCTCCCAGCAGGCTATGGAATTGTGGTCAAAGGGACCGATACAATCATTGGTTCTGTCGATTTCCCCCGTCGCTACGAAGACGATGTACTGGAGATTGGCTATACCTTGCACCCAGACTATTGGGGCCGAGGTTATGTGCCTGAAGCGGCACGCGCCTTGATTGACCTAGCTTTTAAAGAATTGGGTCTTCACAAGATTGAATTGTCTTGCTTTGGTTACAACCTTCAAAGTCAACGAGTTGCGGAAAAATTAGGATTTACCCTTGAAGCTCGTATCCGAGACCGCAAAGATGCCCAAGGGAATCGCTGTGACAGTCTGATATATGGCTTGCTGAAGAGTGAGTGGGAGGTGATTTGATGCATCTTTTCATCATTGGGGCTCCAGCATCAGGAAAAATGACCATTGGTCAAGAGTTATCTCGACTGACAAATGCTACCCTCTTTTATAACCATCAAGCCATCGATTTTGCACTGGAAATCTATCAGGACTATACAGAGGAAATGTGGGAATTTGTTCGTGGAATGACCTTTTCTTTCCTTGGAGCAAGTGCAAGAAATCAGCGATCAGTAATTTTAACTGACGTAATTGATTTTTCAAATCAGTACCAGCTGATGTATTTAAAGCAAATTCAGGATTTATTGGATAACTTTCATCAAGAGATTCTGTTTGTTGAGTTGGAAACAAGTCTTGAAGAGCGTTTACATCGAAATCGAACGGAGAACCGATTGAAGCACAAGCCCTTGAAACGGCATATTGAGGTATCTGAAAGAGAAATTTTAGAGACCGCTGAAACACTTCAATTAAATTCCCAGCATCAACCGAATGAGCTACACCACTACCTTAAAATAAATAATACGAATCTGTCTGCAGCCGAAGTTGCTAAGCAGATTCAAGAAAAAATGAAAACAATAGAGAGAGGACACACACATGTCTAAACAAACTCAATAAGATGTTCTCAAGACTCAAGGAGTTCAAAAGTCTAAAACTTTTTGATCACGCATTCCACCGCCAGACGTAATTAGAAAATTCTACCTTGATCAAGCTTGGGGTACATCCTTCAGAGTAAATGAATTACAAAGAAACTGGGATTTCCCATTAAAGCCTGTAGCTGAGTCCCGAAGGATATCTAAGTCAGTTGAGTCTGGTCTATTGAAGGATGAATTAAGGGAGAAAATAGATGGCTAAAAAGAAAAATAGAAAAAAAGAATTAAAACGCCAGCAAAAGTTGGATATCAAAGTTATTTCTGAAGAAGAGGCTGCTTGGACAGAAATCATGGCCAAAAATCCAACTTTTGTAGAACGTCGGACCATTCAAAATTTCGATGAACTACATACAGCAGTGATGCAATATGCTGATGAACACGGAGAGTATCCAGATGTTCAGCTAATTAATTACCAACTGAAAAATAGGACTTTTGATTGGAATCAGGATCATGCTTTATTTAGAGAAGCTATGCATACTCCGAATACACAGAAGCGAAATAAACTGTTAAAGCAAGTTTTAAAAATCAATCCAGATTACTTTGCTGCTGATTTTCATTTATTCTTATCAGAGGTTAAAGACTTTGATTTGTCAACCTTTAAAAAAGTATTGGATTTTGAAGTTCTAGTTTTAGAAAAATGGAAAATGAACGGATACAATAGTTGGAATTATTTTGAAGCACGCCCTATCCTGTCTGCTCTCATGTTTCTGATTGAATATTATATGACGGAGAACTTAAATTCTAAGGCTATAGAATTGATTGACCTATATTTGAGTAAGCGACCAGAACGTTTTCCTCCTAATTTTGTCTTCTGTATGCTTTCCTTGTATCATATTACTGGTCAGGAACTAAAGGTTGAGCGCTTCTACCGTGAAGAATTGAATAAAGGGAAACGGGACGATACCATTCTTATTCATGCCATCATCTCTGCTTTTTCTCAAGGAAAAATTGAGGAAGCTAGTCAGCTATTTGCAAAATTAGTGGAAATCAATGATGAAGCTGTTGAATTCTTTATAGAGGAAGATTGGCAATTCAAAGTTATAGAGATCGAAGACCAAGAATGCTACTGTCCAAATTCAGTTGAATCGTTACAAGCTAGTTTGTATCCTCTATTTGATTATTTACTAGAAAATATTATTTTAACAAAATTTCTAACAAACGAAGCCAAGAAGTTCCGTCGTAAACCAGTATTTTCGAATGACTCCAGTATGATAAAAACTTTATCCGAGGTATCCGACTGGTACTCCCTTATGAGCGATGAAAAAATGAAGGGAATCCGGATGGATCTTGTTCACATCTTTGTTGAAAATGGAATTCGTAGGTCTACAGATTTCAAAAAATGGACCGAAAAAGAAGTTCTCGCTTTGAAGGGGATTGGTCCTGCTACCGTTCAAAAACTGAAAGAAAACGGTATACAGTTTAAGAACGAGAAGTAATTGTTTATTGAGGGGGGGAGGTGAAATTGTCTTGAATGAAATTTCTAATTTCATCCTGTATACTACACCAAATGGCGACGTTCAGCTAGATATCCTTTTACAGGATGAAAATCTTTGGTTGACTCAAAAAGGTCTTGCAGAGCTCTTTGGAGTTGAACGAAGTGTTATTACAAAGCACTTAAAAAACATTTATGATAGTGGTGAGTTGGCTAAGGTGTCAACTTGTGCAAAATTTGCACAGGTTCAACAAGAGGGAAATAGAACTGTCCGGCGTGAACTTGAATATTACAATCTGGATGCTATTATTTCAGTCGGCTATCGTGTAAATTCTAGCAAGGCTACTCAATTTAGAATCTGGGCAACCAAGACCTTGAAAGAATTTATCATCAAAGGTTTTATTTTAGATGATGAACGCTTGAAACAAGGACAGACAGTTTTAGGACAAGATTATTTCCATGAACTTTTAGAACGAATTCGCTCTATTCGTTCTAGCGAGCGCCGAATCTATCAACAAATCACGTATATCTTTGCTGAATGTGCCATAGATTATGATAGAAACTCAGATATTACTAAAAATTTCTATGCTATGGTACAAAATAAATTTCATTATGCAATTACTGGAAGTACTGCTGCAGAAATTATCTATCAGCAAGCCGATGCAAGTAAGGAAAAAATGGGATTAACTACTTGGAAGAATGCACCTAATGGGAGGTACTCAAGTCAGATGTAACAGTGACTAAAAACTATCTGCAAGAAAAAGAAATTCGACAACTAGAGCGAACTGCTACAGCCTATTTTGATTATATCGAGGATTTGGTTGAGCGCCGTAATACTTTTACAATGCGAGGATTGGCGGATAGTATTGATCGTTTTCTTTTTTTAATGAATATGAAATCTTAGAAGGAAAAGGAAGTATTTCCAAGAAACAAGCAGACTCAAAAGCTATCCAGGAGTATGATAAATTTAACCGAACTCAAAAAATCATATCAGACTTTGATAAACATATTATGAAGATAATGAGAGAAAGTTAATGTAAAATTTTTCACGGTTTCTTTGCTTATAGAAGATAATGATAAAAACAAGATGAGTTGAATCAAAGCCTATCTTCTACCTACTAATTTTATTTAAAGATATAAACTAGAAAGGACAAACACATGTCTAAAGAACTTTCACCTAAATACAATCCAGCCGAGGTTGAGGCTGGTCGTTACAAAAAATGGCTTGACGCTGATGTTTTCAAGCCTTCAGGCGATAAAAAGGCTAAGCCTTATTCGATCGTTATTCCACCACCAAACGTAACTGGGAAACTCCACCTTGGTCACGCTTGGGATACGACTTTACAGGATATCATCATCCGTCAAAAACGCATGCAAGGTTTTGATACGCTTTGGCTTCCAGGGATGGACCACGCGGGGATTGCAACTCAAGCTAAGGTTGAGGAGCGCTTGCGTGGCGAGGGCATTAGCCGTTATGACCTCGGCCGTGAGAAGTTCCTGGACAAAGTCTGGGAATGGAAAGACGAGTATGCGACGACTATCAAGGAACAATGGGGCAAGATGGGTCTCTCTGTAGACTACTCTCGCGAGCGTTTCACTCTTGACGAAGGTTTGTCAAAAGCCGTTCGCAAGGTCTTTGTGGACCTTTACAAGAAAGGTTGGATCTACCGTGGTGAATTTATCATCAACTGGGACCCAGCAGCTCGCACAGCCCTTTCTGATATCGAGGTGATCCATAAGGACGTCGAAGGTGCCTTCTACCACATGAACTACATGCTAGAAGATGGTTCACGCGCTCTTGAAGTTGCGACCACTCGTCCTGAGACTATGTTTGGGGACGTTGCAGTTGCGGTCAATCCAGAAGACCCACGCTACAAGGATTTGATCGGTAAAAACGTCGTCCTTCCTATCGCTAATAAACTCATCCCAATCGTTGCAGATGAACACGCAGATCCTGAGTTTGGTACTGGTGTCGTGAAAATCACGCCTGCCCATGATCCAAACGACTTCTTGGTTGGACAACGCCACAACTTGCCACAAGTTAATGTTATGAACGACGACGGAACCATGAATGACTTGGCCTTCGAATTTGCAGGTATGGACCGTTTTGAAGCTCGTAAGGCTGTCGTTGCTAAGTTGGAAGAAATCGGCGCTCTCGTTAAAATTGAAAAACGTGTCCACAGTGTTGGTCACTCAGAGCGTACAGGTGTCGTGGTTGAGCCACGCTTGTCTACGCAATGGTTCGTTAAGATGAACCAATTGGCTAAAAATGCTATTGCCAACCAAGACACAGAGGACAAGGTCGAATTCTACCCTCCACGTTTCAACGATACCTTCCTTCAATGGATGGAAAATGTTCACGACTGGGTTATCTCTCGTCAGCTTTGGTGGGGTCACCAAATCCCTGCTTGGTACAATGCTGAGGGTGAAATGTACGTCGGTGAAGAAGCCCCAGAAGGTGACGGATGGACTCAGGACGAAGACGTCTTGGATACGTGGTTCAGTTCTGCCCTTTGGCCATTCTCAACTATGGGCTGGCCTGATGTTGACTCAGAAGACTTCAAACGTTACTTCCCAACTTCAACCTTGGTAACAGGTTACGACATCATCTTCTTCTGGGTGTCTCGTATGATCTTCCAATCCTTGGAATTCACTGGCCGTCAGCCATTCCAAAACGTCCTTATCCATGGTCTCATTCGTGATGAGCAAGGACGTAAGATGTCTAAATCTCTCGGTAACGGGATTGACCCGATGGATGTTATCGAGAAATACGGTGCCGATGCCCTTCGCTGGTTCCTTTCAAACGGTTCTGCACCAGGGCAAGACGTGCGCTTCTCTTACGAAAAAATGGATGCGTCTTGGAACTTCATTAACAAGATCTGGAACATCTCTCGCTACATTCTCATGAACAATGAAGGTTTGACCCTTGAGCAAGCAACTGCCAATGTGGAAAAAGTAGTTAACAAGGAAGCTGGAAACGTCACAGACCGCTGGATTCTCCACAATCTCAACGAAACTATCGGCAAAGTTACTGAAAACTTTGATAAGTTTGAGTTTGGTGTTGCTGGACACATCCTCTATAACTTCATCTGGGACGAGTTTGCGGACTGGTACGTTGAGTTGACCAAGGAAGTCCTTTATAGCGATAATGAAGAAGAGAAAGTCATCACACGTTCTGTTCTCCTTTACACTTTGGACAAGATCCTTCGTCTCCTTCACCCAATCATGCCATTTGTGACAGAGGAAATCTTTGGACAAATCTCAGAAGGTTCTATCGTTACAGCAGCATACCCAACTGTCAACCCAGCCTTTGAAGACCTTGCGGCTCACACTGGTGTCGAAAGCCTCAAAGACTTGATCCGCGCTGTTCGTAATGCGCGTGCGGAAGTAAACGTTGCTCCAAGCAAGCCTATCACCATTCTTGTTAAGACAAGCGATAGCGACTTGGAAGCCTTCTTTAACAGCAATGTCAACTACATCAAACGCTTCACAAATCCAGAACACTTAGAAATCGCATCAACCATCCCTGCACCTGAACTCGCAATGTCAAGCGTCATCACAGGAGCAGAAATCTACTTGCCACTGGCAGACCTCCTCAATGTCGAAGAAGAACTGGCTCGTCTCGACAAGGAACTAGCTAAATGGCAAAAAGAACTGGACATGGTCGGTAAGAAGCTCTCTAACGAACGCTTCGTAGCAAATGCCAAACCAGAAGTCGTTCAAAAAGAACGCGACAAACAAGCCGATTACCAAGCTAAGTACGATGCGACCGTAGCACGTATTGATGAGATGAAGAAGTTGGTGAAATAAAATCGAGTAGTGGCTAAGACTAGCCCCTCTCCCACCACGGTACGTGCCATTCGGTATACGGCGGTTCAACTAACTTTTAACGCATGTCGTTGAAGGCAATAATCCAAACACGAAACCAGTCCTCGCTTTTCAAGGACTGGTTTTGATATATCGCGTTTAAGTATCGATTTCTGAGCTACTAATTGATAGTGGTCACCCCAGCCAGATACCTTATCTGCTATCCATTTAGGAATTCCTAACTTAAGTAGGATCCACAGTTACCTAGGTTTCTTTTTCCATTCCTTTCAGATAATCACTCATAGGGGAGCACGCAAGCGCTCATCTATACTAGTGACTATGCGCTTCATATTTCCCAGTGAAAATAGTTTATCTATCCCCGAATTGACAAATTCAGTTGCTCAAGAGTTTACCAGTATTGGGGAGCCCACAGAGGAATGTACGACATGTCCATCGTACTAAAAATGGCAAATCTCAATTTAAGAGATTTGCCATTTTTTATATATTTTCATCTTGCAAATCGAGTTGCTTCACTCTAGCAATATAGTAAGACATTATCAAAACCAAATTAAAGCTGACAATCCAAATAGACCATTCATGGAGAAAATGCATAGATACAGCCAAGCTAATAGCACCCACTACGAAACTGCCTACAACAATGCCATAGTTCAAGGCTTGACGACGATATTCTTGAACATCTCCTTCTCCTCTAACGATACGATACAAAGCGGTCAACATTTTTCGGTAATTTCCAGACGTCATAAAAATGACATAGGGATGATCTTCAATCAAACTACCCGTAAATGTTAGCATCATCATTCCAGTTCCAAAAGCAATAAAAGGAACTTCTAATAGAGGAAAGCGGGAAAAGAAGGGCAGAACAAGGGTCCCGATAAATAAGGGAAGCAGCATCTTAACTCGCCAATAAGCTGTTTTACGATATTCCTTCATGTGTAAGGCAAAAAGAAATCCTAGGGAAAAGAATATAATCGAGCAGAATCGCAACATGGTATTGATGACATGTGAATCGTGCCAATCTGATATCAATAGGAGAATGTTCCCTGTCTGTGTCGCCACCAAACTATGGTACTGGATGTGACAGAATACATCCAAAGAACCACCGATAAAGCCAAGAAACACTCCCATGAGTCGTGTGTTTTGAGGTAAAATTAATTTATCCGTCATTGATTCATCACTCGTTTCCCTTTAATGCATTCATTATACCACTTCTCTCGGAGAAACTAAGTGAAAAACGGTCAGTTCAGGTAGACATGATTACATATACTCCTAAGTTAGTCTCATCTTTGGAGTTCATTTATGACGTCTTATCAACTTCAAATGCTGTAGGTACTCATCAACTGAACTATTTTTAAACAAATTATTTCTGTACTCAAACCTATGGCTGAATCAAAGCAACGCTAGATACAGTTCCATCTGCGCCTGTTGTAATTTGGATGATTTTTCCACCACCAATTTTGGCATTGTATTTACCATCATCAAGGGTATAGGCATAGCCTTGGATAGAGTAGTTTTCTTTCTTACCATCACTAGATTCTACTGTAAATTGACCACCTGATGAAACAGTAATAGTCTCGCCATTAGCTCCCTTCCAGTTGCCAGCTGCAGCAGAGAAATCTCCATCAACCATGGTTAGAACACCCTTGTAACGTTTGTTGTGCTCTGCTTGCTTATCTTGAAGTTTGCGGTCAGTAGTTGGATCATAAGTTGACTGGCTAGTCTGTGCTTGAGAGCCTTGCTGATTTGAGGGAGTTTGCGAAGATGCCTGTTGGTTAGAAGCTTCTTGGCTCTGTCTTGTTTCTGGCGCTGGTGTTGCTTGCGATTGATTAGCAGTAGTTGCTGACTGGTCAGAAGAAGCTACCTTAGTTTTTTCTGATGAAGTTGAACTTGCGGACTTCTGAGTCTTGTTCTCTTTACTTGAAGAACTTGCCTTAGAACTAGAAGATGCTTGTGTTGTCTTGCTAGAACTATCACTTGTCGTATTTTCTTTCTTATTACCACAAGCTCCCAATAGCAGGGTTGAAGCGAGTACAGTTGCAGCCATTAATTTGATAGAAGTTTTATTTTTCATTTTATGCTCCTTTTGTAACATTTTTGAAATGTTAAGAAATATATTTGTAACATTATTGTAATATTTGTTTTGAAATTTGTCAACTACTTATCTAAAATTTTTTAGAATTATTTTTTAGTACATTTATTTCCTTATCCCTCCTATATCTTTTATTCGTAAAGAATTAAAAAAAACAGGAAAATTTTTCCTACTAAAAATACTATATTTTACAAGTGTAATCGCTTGCATTTTTTTCTTGAAGGGCTATAATAAAATTGAAATAGAATATTGGAGGTGTAAGCTTATGTTAAGCAAATATTACAAGTATCTTCCTTGGGTGATTTTAGATGCTTTCGTTTCTTATGGGGCGGCTACTCATTACGCTCAAACAACATTTGATTTGTTCTATCTAACTGCTATTTTCATGATTGTCTACGTGGCTTTATTGTATTTACACGAAACCTATTTAAAATATAAATACAAGGATTTATTCATTCGAATCATGAGCAATTCAAAGAAAGATAAACATCCTTAATTAGTAAAGCAGTCAAATAGCATCAAAAAAGAGGTCGGGAAAAAATCCCGACCTCACTTTTTTATGAATAATAAACCTTTGATACGATAGCTGACTTGGCTTGTGACGCAAACTGTATTTTCTCTATTCTCAAGCTTCAAACAGCCATCGGATTTGTTGAAACTTCTCAGGACTGAGACTAGGAAATCAAGACTTGATCTATCGATTTCTGTCCCAAAGCTTTTTATTTCAATCGATAGGTTTTTCTTGGTTTCTTTTTAGGAACTCGTTTGAGCCCAACTTCTTCTACATACTCACCGTATTTTACGAGAAAGTTATTGCTGACGATTGGTCGTCCTGGGTTGATGAGATTGACCAATTCGGTCCCTTCATAGACAGTGAACTCCTCCTCTAGCAGATAGAGGAAGGTCGGATTCCAGTCAAGACGCCCTTGTATTCGTTTAATAGACTCTTGGATAATGGCATAATGGTCAAAGGCGAAGGCTTGCTCCCCCAGCTCTAGTCCCTCTAGGAAGCACTTGCCCGTCTGAAAATCAACATCGACAAAAACCACATCTTTGGCATCATCACCAGCTTGAACGAGATCAAGTGCGCGGCTAGGTAGATACACCAAGTGGGCGATAGTAACCGTCCAGCCCCGCGGATCACGACCTGGAGTAGATACTGTCATCAACTGTTCAATTTTTTCCAAAGGAAGGTCAAGGTTAACCTCCTCTCTCACTTCACGCTGACAAGCATGGGCAGCATCTTCCCCTTTATCCATAAAACCACCGACCAAGGCCAAACAGTTCTGATAAGGATGGGCCTTACGGCGGATTAGTAAGAGTTTGATTTTCCCTTCCACAAAGCAATAAGCTACCATATCCACCGTCACGCTCGGTTTTTCATACTGAGGAAGTTCCTGTTTGTAGTACCAGTCTAAAAATTCTTCCTGACTTGCATGGATTTCAAAATATTCTCTCTCTGTCATTCCAGCCGGGATTATCGTTTCAGTCATCTTATCCCTCCTTGACAGCCTTAGTCCATTGGTACCAACCGACTAGACTATTGATGGTATAAACCCAGTACATTCCTTGGATATGGATGTTTTCACCCCACCAGAGATAAATACTAAAGAGATTGGTTGCAATCCAGAAAATCCACTGCTCACGGTAAAGACGTGTCATCAAGAGCTGACCAACACCATTGGTCGCATCGGTAACACTGTCACGGAAAGGACGAGCACTGCTGATACTTTGGTAGGCTAATCCCATGCCAATCCAGATGATAGCAGTCAAGGCCAAGTACTTGAGCCAATCAATCAGACCGAGTTTCTTAGCTTCAAAGTGAGACTCCTCTGGTTTTCCTTGCTCATTGATCCGATTAGACAACCAAGCATAGAGACCAATAGGCTGCATGACAAAGAAATAAACTGTGGTCAAAACTTCGCCATAGAAAGTAGCATTCATAGCTAGGACCAAATAGATTGCAGAGTTAATAGCACCAAAAAGGTAGTTACTAGCTCGACCTTCAGCTACTAAGATAACGCAGACAATCCCTGTCCAAGAAGCCAAGAGACCAATCCAGTCATGACTTTCTGTGTTTTGTGTAAACTCCAGAATAAGAGGAACACTTGATAAAACAATCAAATAGAGCCACTGGAAAAGACTACGGCCTACAAAGAGGTCTTTCCAAAGCAAACGCATAACTCCTGCAAAACCAATTTTACGAGCTTCTGCGTGAACATTTTTAAAGTTTTCAATAAATCGTGTGATTTTTTCAGTTATTTTTTTCATTTTCTTCTCCTAATCTGCTTGGTAAATGGCATCAATAGCTACTTTTGCTGCTTCATAATTTCCTAGATAGTCATCAGCTAGATAAACATGAGGGATATTGGCTAGATATTGCTCCCTCATCATATCCAAATGCTGAGAAAAACTGTGACGGATATGGTCTTCTGCCATGGTCATGTCGCGAAAACCATCATTGACATAAGAGCCAATAGGTTGCACAAAGAGGATTAAATCCCACTTTTCCTTGGCTAAGATTGAGATAAAGAGATTATCAAAGGTCTCTACGGACAAGTCCTCCTGCTCTTCGCTTTCCATGTAGTAATCGTAGTAGCCCTTGGTTACTAATGAATTGGTATCTGCAATGACTAGGCCTCGATTGGCATTGCTATCGATTAACTTGGAAGTTTGGTCATATTGGCCCAAAAGAAGGTAATAATAATCTTTGGGGGTAAGCTCATCATCTCGGACATTATTTTTTATCTGATACTCACGAGCATATTCCAGACTGACTGGCGCATCATAAAAGCGAGCTAAATCCTTGGCTAGAGTTGTTTTACCATTACTAGCACTTCCCATAATCAACACTTTTTTCGTAAACTGACGGCGGAAAGGTTGAGCGATGTATTTCCAATATTTGCTTGGATTTTCTCGAATCATGGTAGCCGAAATTCCAAATTTTCTTTCCTGCAAAACAGTCTCGAAACCACGTTCTGACAATTCTTGTTGGTATTCGGACTCTCCTACAAAAAAGATTAGTTCCTGACCAGTCTGGTCATAGGAAATGGCCTGCAACATCTGATCCAACCACTCCTGCCAGCCCATTGGATAGCGTGGAATATTGGTTTCGTCAAGTTTACAAACAGAAGTCAACTCATCATCTCGAAATGCTTCACGAATATAGCGAAACCTCTTTTGTAGTGTAAGTCCAATCTGTTCACCACGATCTCCCTTATAACCTGAAACTACCACCCATACAGCATCGCATTGTCGTTTTGCTCTTTGGATTAAATCAATATGCCCCTGATGCAAGGGAGCAAAGGTTCCAAAAACCACTGCTATCTTTTTTTTCATATCTCTTTAACCTTTTTATAAATTTTTATATTTTATATTATACTTTACCTTTCTGTATTTGTCAACACTTTTTTATTATTTTTTATAAAAACATTTCTTAAGGTAATTTCTCAAAGTAACTTCCACTTTCCTG
>NZ_KV807768.1:0-232 GCF_001812125.1 Streptococcus sp. HMSC071D03 | reverse complement strand
TCTTCACCATCTTCACCTTTAACAGTAGTTGGGGTTGTACCTTTTTCTTTTGTACCATCTTTTTCATAAACTACTGGAGACGGTACTACTCTCTTCACAACCGTTGGTGCTTTCGTTTTCCCATAAGTTCGAACTGTTGTTGGAGTTACCTTACCTGTTTTTGAATCAACTTCATAGGTAGTGGTATCAATCACATCACGACCTTCAGAATCTTTAGATTGTTCAACCTTAG
>NZ_KV807767.1:4089-5012 GCF_001812125.1 Streptococcus sp. HMSC071D03 | reverse complement strand
CAATCTTCTTACCGTCTTTGTCGAACAACTCAACTGTTGATCCTGGTTCTGCATTCACTTTAACTGGATCTTTAGTTCCTGCTTTACCTGTTAGATCTGCCACAACTGGTTTCGCTGGGGCTTCTGTATCTGGTGTTGCTGGTTTTTGAGTTACAAATTCTGTCAATGGTTTTGTATCTGTAGAACCATCTTTATAGGTTACTACAAGATTTCCTTTGCCATCGTTTGTGACTGATTGAATCTTACCATCTTTATCAACTGGAGTATTTTTTGCGATATTCGCATCGTCATTGTTCTTGTTGTACTCAAGTTGAAGTTTTTCTTTGATTTTATCTAACTCAGCGTCTGTTACTTTCGTTGGATCTGCTACTTCAACTTTATCAGCTGGAGCTGGAGTTGCAATATCGTACTTATCTGTTTGAGATTTAACGATGAAGTGAACATATCCTGGTGTCTGAGTTGCATTAGGGTTTTGATCTAATGCTCTAAAATCAGTAGTTGATTCTGCATCATTATTATCTTTAGCAACAACAAAACTTGTCCAATGGTTTGGAGCTTTAAGTGTTGTAACACCTGTCATCTTAATAGTAGCTGTAGAACCTGATACAGTACCATCACCATGAGTGACTGCTGAATTCTCGATTTTTCCAGT
The DNA here is from genome assembly GCF_001812125.1 of Streptococcus sp. HMSC071D03. Classification (NCBI taxonomy): domain Bacteria; kingdom Bacillati; phylum Bacillota; class Bacilli; order Lactobacillales; family Streptococcaceae; genus Streptococcus; species Streptococcus sp. HMSC071D03. The sequence goes on along the minus strand of NZ_KV807767.1, from coordinate 4,360 downwards.
TGTGAAACCGTAATCTGCCGTATTATCTTTTCCAATACCACCAGGACCACGTACATACATATCTTTAACAGCAGTGTTGTCTGATGCTTTGAATGTTAAATCAGTGTTTTCACCTGTATAAACATAGATTTCTTTCTTAGCTTGATTTGAGTATGGAAGTTCAACTGTTGGAGCTACGTTTACAAATTCTGACAATGGTTTTGTATCTTGAGAACCATCTTTATAGGTTACAACAACATTGTTGCCATCTTTTTCTACTTTATCAACAACT
>NZ_KV807767.1:3632-3989 GCF_001812125.1 Streptococcus sp. HMSC071D03 | reverse complement strand
GATAAACTTCTTTTTTGTTTGGAGCTGGATCTGAATATGGAATCTCTACTGTTGGTGCAACATTCGTACGTGCAAAATCAGTCAATGGTTTTGTATCTTTAGAACCATCTTTATAGGTTACTACAAGATTGTTGCCATCTTTTTCTACTTTATCAACAACTTTTGAAGCATCTTCTACTTCTTGACCTTTTTTGTCAGCTAAACGTGCATCTGGATTGTTTTGAGAATATTCAACTTTAACTTTCTCTTTGATTTTTTCAAACTCTTTATCAGTAACATTGTTAGCATCTGATACGGTTACTTTATCTGCTTCTGATGGAGTTTTAATATCATATTTCTTAGTTTGTGCTTTTAATA
>NZ_KV807767.1:0-3532 GCF_001812125.1 Streptococcus sp. HMSC071D03 | reverse complement strand
TGTTTTGAGAATATTCAACTTTAACTTTCTCTTTAATTTTCTCAAACTCTTTATCAGTAACATTATTAGCATCCGCTACAGGAAGTTTTTCCTCTGGAACCTTAATATCATATTTCTTAGTTTGTGCTTTTAATACGAAAGTTACTGCACCTGGGTCGGTTAAGTAAGAACCAACAACCTCTCCATTTTTCTTAGTTTTTACCGCAGTATTATTGATTAATTCTCCATCAGTATCAGTTGCAGTTGCAAAACGCGTTACAAGATCTAAAGAATCGTTTTCTGTTTTCGGTAATTTTTCTGCCGATATGCCAGAAACTTGTCCTGTTACTTTAATTTTCGCAGGCGTAGCTGTTTCAGAATTAATTGCTGTTACAGTGTATCCATATTCATTATCTTGTTTATCTGGATTCCCATCAATATTATTTAGGGCAATATTTCCACCTTTTTTAAGTGAAGCTGATTTAATTTTTCCAGAATCGTCATTAAATGTGATATCAACATCTGCATCTTCACCAGTATAAAGATAAACTTCTTTTTTGTTTGGAGCTGGATCTGAGTAAGGAATCTCTACTGTTGGAGCTACGTTTTCACGTGCTGGAGTTACAACTACAGTAACTTCAATCTCACCTGACTCTTTACCTTGGCTATCAACAGCTTTATACTTAACTGTGTAAGTGCCTTGGGTATTTGTATCAACTGTCTTAGTTGCAGTGTTTCCATTTACTGAGACAACTTCAGCATGAACCTTATCACCTAGGGTTGCTTGGGCATCATCTTCTTTATCTGCTACTGTAACAAGAGATGCAAGGTCAAGTTGAGCACCTTGTTGAACAGTTTTTGTGTTTCCTTCAACTGCTGATGCAATAGTTGGAGCTTGGTTTTCTACTGAGCGTGATTGCCAGTCAGCCACACTTGAGAAACCACCTTCTACCACGTTTGAAATAGCTGCTACTTCAACACCTGCAATCTTGTCAGCCATTGTAAGGACAATCGTGTCTTGGAACTTACCGTGCTCAACTGATTTGACAGTTGCTTTGTCTGATTTTTGTGATGTCCATGCAGCTGAGGTACTGTCACGTTTAACTGGGATTTCTAGAACTTGACCTGAAGTATCTGTGTAGCGGAAGTAAGCGATCCCTGCATCGTGAGGAACCTTAAGAGTCACTTCTTTTTGTCCTGCAATAACAGCGTCTTGATTAGTAGACAAGCTTGAAGGTTCAACAGTTGTCACACCGACAGATACTGGTACTGTACGACGGCCACTTTCAGTACCGTTGACAGTTTGACTCACCTGTACTAGTTGACGTGGTTTAATAGTTGTACCATCACCTTGGTTGTTGTTCAAGGCTGTTGGAAGCTCACCAGTAGTCCAGTTTCCAGCGCTGTCAACAGTGACATTTCCGATATTTTGCTCCTGACCATCTACATAAAGCTTGATAGTTGCACCTGGAACCCCTGTTCCTGAAAGAGTGCTTGAAGTTGAAGCTACTGTTTGAACAGGAACATTAACAGAAGTTTTGCTCAAGTTTGGAGTCACACTTGGTGCATCAACCTGACTAACCAACTGCTTGTCATACTTACCTGAGATCGCATACCAGTTGTACATCGCTAAGTTTTTTACAGATTGCACACCTGCAATATAAGAAATCGTTTGTGATGGGTCTTCAACCACTGTACGGTAACGAACAGTGAACTTGCGAATACCTGAATAAATACTTGTATCAAGAAGGTAGAGTTTCTTAGAGTTATCCTTGACACCGTTCAAACCAGGAATCTTATTGTATTCACTGTCACCAGTAGTACCTATTACATATTTCTCAACCTGACTGTTATCATAAATATACTGCGTACCTTCTGCTTTTGCGTTTCCGTTACCATTACTCCATTCAGTTCGAGTATTATAAACGCCATCATACTCTGTTACTACATTATATGGGTCAGATACGTTTTTAGGAATTGAGAAATACCAGAAGGCACCTGCTTTATCGTATTGAGCCTCGTTAAAGGTTACCGTCCATTCCAAGACTGGACGTCCTTGACCAGATGGGTCAGTAGGTACTGTTTTCCCATTGACAACTTCATAGTCATCCAGCTGTCTGTACTCGATCTTGGCACGCTGAGTTGGATCTCCGTTCTCAATTTTTTTACCACCCTTGTATTCGAACTTAATATCCTGCCCTTCCATAGAGCGATCTTGAGCACGTTCTTGTCCTGCTGCTCGACGGCTTCTTGACTTAGGTTGAGTGGCTGAAGTTTCTGCTGGAGCTGCCACTTTGACAGTTTGAGCTGCTGACAAGTTTGCACTTGAACCATCTGCAAAAGTCACAACTACTGATCCGTCTGCTTGGATTTGAACATCAGTCGCAGTAGGATTTTCCCCCTTAACAGCTTCCACTACATTTGCTTTTTCTTCATCTGTCAAAGCTGAAGAATTTGCAACTACTGTCAATGAAGGAAGCTGAACTCCATCTGCTTCCTTAGCTGTTTTTGCTGAAGTAGCTTCTGAACTTGTAGGATTTTCAGCAACCACAGGTGAAGTTGTTGACACCTCCACTGCTGGTGCTTTATACGTTCCTACTTCGTCACTAGAGCTTGCTTCAGCAGCTGAGTTGGCAGTTTTAGTCTCTACCTCCCCAGTATCAGCTGTGTCGGCCTTAACCGTTGGAGCTACCAAGGCTGCACCAACTGCAAAGACAAGCGAACAACCAAACAAGAAATGTTTTCCTTTTTTGATCATTCGCCAGTTCTTCTGCTCTGCATTTTTACGATTAAAATACATTACATTATCTCCTTTTTTTAAAATAACTGCATGTCTTTTACATACAGTTCAATTATACATCTCTTTTAGAAAATAGTCAATTAAAAGAACTTTTGAACTTTCAAGTATTTTATAAACCAAAAACTACATATATAATGTCTTTTATAACTTAATATAGTTATCTAAAAATTCAGTAAAATCAGATTCTACACACATAGTTTTCTTCACTGGACCTTTTAAGACACAAAATTTCAAAAAAACAGAAAATTTACACTAAGTTTTCAGAATGAAAGAAAAAATATATGAATGGAGTTTTTATCAAAGAACAGGAGTGACCCTAAATTTTCTTGAATCTTTTACTACTCAAGAAAAATCAACCTACACTTTTTATTGACAAACCACTTAAGAAAGCTGCTAGTCCAAGTATCTATTTTTAATTTACCAGTCAATCAATGAATCTTCTTATGTTCTAAGAAGCTAAGGGAAGAGTTTTTAATAAATCCTATACTATAGGTGATCGCACACTGAAAATTTCTGCTCTTTTTGATTTTATAGGCTTAAAATGGTGTTTTCTTGTAAAAATATGAGATAGCACCGAGGGATGCCATCGATTACACCTGCTAGAGTCAAATATAGTAGATTGAACCTAGAATAGTACGCTACGGATTCTAGAACACTTCTAGAAATATTTTTTAGCAGTCATAGTGTACTATTCTAGATTCAACCCACTATAAAAGGACTTATACTCTTCGAAAATCTCTTCAAACCACGTCA
>NZ_KV807766.1:0-2232 GCF_001812125.1 Streptococcus sp. HMSC071D03 | reverse complement strand
GAAAATTTCCATCAACCCTAAAAATTATAGAACCACACAAAACCCTGACCAGAGATGGCCAGGGTTTTGTATTTCAAAAATTATTCTGTAAATTCTATAGTTACTTTTACTTCAGAATCCATTGAAGAAAATATTGTTTTATAATAATTGATTGCAGATTCTTTAATTTCACTCTTAAATTTATCTAAATACTCTGCTTGTTTATCACTAGAAAGTTGGTTAGCGACCAATTTCCCAGTATCAATATCTTCTGTAGTTCCACTTAATAACTCTCCATGACTATCATATAAATCATAAGGATTATCTTTTGAAAGTTCAACACCAATTACTTCCAATTTTGGAACAATAACCTTATATTCTTTTTCGCTTATTTGTTCAACCTTTACACTACTTTTAATTCCAAATTTAGCTTTATAATTTAAAATTACTAATGCTGCTTTTTTAGAGAACGGCACATCAAACCCAAAAACTTGAGTTGTTTTTGTTTCAGAAATAATTTCATTAATTCCCGCATTCAAAAATACAACTTCATTCACTTTTTCAATACTTTCGATATTAATTGACGATTTGACTTCTGATTTATGTTCCTTAGGTAAGAAAAATAGCACTCCAATAGCTATAATAGCTATTAATACCACATTCAATAGTACACTAAACATATTAACTTTCTTCTTTAATATAGACAAGATAAAAAAACCTCACTTTAAATAATCTATCTAAATTTTACACATTCTAAAGAAAATAGTCAATATTTTTTCGTACTATCTTCTAAAATTAATTGTGCCTATTAAAAATGAAATTAGTTTGTTGCATTTGATTATATTTTTTGAACACCAAATCCATTTAAAATTGAGTGCTATTTTGAGCACTAAAAAAGGGCTCTTTGTCAAATAGTGTTGATGAAGAAATTTAGGAAGGGATTAAGCAACTAATTGTTGCTTAATTCCTTTTTGTTTTGGGCCAAACATTTTTGTTATTAAAATAATCCTATTTCTAAAATGGTAATAGTTTCTAAAGCCGTAGGCATTTCTTTTAAGCACTTTTATTTTATTGTTTATTCCTTCAATAGGGCCATTTGTTCTAGTTGGATACTCACAAGTATTTTGAATATATGACAAGTAAGTCATAAGAGTCTTTAATACTCTTTTTAAACCAGGAGATAGGTCTAATTGCGTAGCTGCTTCAATCGTTTCCTTGAATTCTATATAATCTCTATCCTGTATACATTCACGAAGTGAATGTACAACCTCATAATCATTTTTAAGAGATGGATTTTTTTCTAAGATATAATCTACGATTCCTTTACTTGTTATGAAGCTTTCAAAAAGCTTATAACGATTATATTTATAGTTCTGAAGTTCATTAGAGTTCTTTAAAATTAACTTCCAATAATGTTTTAACTTTCGATATAATTTAGAGTCTTTATAGCGATGCTTATTCATGACACGTACCCGAGTTCGATTTAATTCTCTATTTAAGGCTTGTACGATATGAAAAGGATCAATGATAATTTTAGCGTTAGGAAACATTTCTTTTATTAATTGAATGTACGGTAAGTACATGTCGATGGAGATAGTTTTTACCTTTAATCTAGTCTTAGGCTCAAAACGATGAAAATACTTTTTCAAGCTGTAAGATTTTCTATCTCGTACAACATCGACCAGCTTGTGTGTAGTGCTATCACAAATAATGAAGCTCATATTACTATCGGAAGATTTGACGGATTTAAATTCATCAAAACACAAATGCTCAGGTAAATCGTGTAATGGTTTAATCTTTAGTAAACGTGTTGTATCATCTATGATACGTCTTACCGTATGAACTGAAACATTTGTTTCTTTTGCGATATAGGTTTCAGATACTGTTTCACTTATTTTTGATTTAATTTCGTTTTTTAAGCGTTTAGAGATATGACAGTGTTTTTCTACGATTCGACTAGTGTCTGAGGTAAATGAAGAGCCGCATTCTCTACAGAGAAATCTCTGCTTGCGTAGATTTAAGTAGGCCGCTAGGCCTGAAACAGAACAGAGAGTGATACGAGATGTTTTCGTGCCGTTTTTAACGATATTATTATTTCGGCTAACACACCCACAAACGGTACAAAATTCTGGTTTATGCGTATAAGTAGCTGCATAAAATAAAGATTTTCTCTTTTTAAATATCTTCTCTTGAACTTTATTATCCCAAATAATGTTTTTATCTTTGATTTGTAGTGTAGCTTCTAGTATATTG
>NZ_KV807765.1:0-2208 GCF_001812125.1 Streptococcus sp. HMSC071D03 | reverse complement strand
TCATCAACCCACTACAGTTGACAAAGAGCCGTTTAAACTGGTTCTTTTTAAATCTTAGCCAATCACACTTCCGTTTGGTACAGCTGGATCAACTGTGAGAAGGGTTAATTTGCCATCATGTTCAGCTGAGAGAATCATCCCTTGGCTGACATATTTTTTCATCATTTTACGTGGTTTGAGGTTGGCAACGATTTGGACTTTCTTGCCGACCAATTCTTGTTCGTTTGGATAGTATTTTGCAATACCAGAAAGGATTTGACGATCTTCACCATCTCCAGCATCTAAGCGGAATTGAAGCAACTTGTCAGAACCTTCTACTTTAGACACTTCTTTTACTTCAGCGACACGGATTTCAACCTTATCGAAGTCTTCAAACTTGATTTCTTCCTTGTTGAGTTTGAGTTCAACTTCGTCTGGGTTCCACTCTTTTTCGACGGCAGACTTGTTGCCTTCCATTTGTTCCTTGATATAGCCGATTTCTTCTTCCATATCGAGACGTGGGAAGATTGGTGTTCCTTTAGCAACTACTGTTACACCTGCAGGGAAATCAGCCAGGCTCAAGTTTTCAAGGCTAGAAACTTCTGCTAGACCAAGTTGTGTCAAGACTGCACGACTGGTCTCCATCATAAATGGCTCAATCAAGTGAGCTACGACACGAAGGCTAGCTGCCAAGTGGCTCATCACACTTGCCAATTGCTCACGAAGAGCTTCATCCTTAGCCAGTACCCATGGAGCTGTCTCATCGATGTATTTATTAGTACGAGAGATAAGAGTCCAAACTGCTTCAAGTGCACGTGGATAGTCAACTGCTTCCATGTAGGTATGGTAGTCAGCGATTGATTGTTCTGCAACATCAGCAAGAGCAGTGTCAAAGTCTGTTACACCTTCTACATAGGCAGGGATTTGACCATCAAAGTACTTGTTAATCATTGAAACCGTACGGTTGAGGAGGTTTCCAAGGTCATTTGCTAATTCATAGTTGATACGACCTACATAGTCTTCTGGAGTAAAGGTTCCGTCTGAACCAACAGGAAGGCTACGCATGAGGTAGTAACGAAGTGGATCGAGACCATAGCGTTCTACTAACATTTCAGGATAAACGACATTCCCTTTAGACTTGGACATCTTGCCATCTTTCATGACAAACCAACCGTGGGCAATCAAACGTTCTGGCAACTTGATATCGAGCATCATGAGCAAGATTGGCCAATAGATGGAGTGGAAACGAAGGATGTCTTTTCCGACCATGTGGAAGACTGTTCCGTTCCAGAACTTGTCAAAGTTACCATGCTCATCTTGTTCATAACCAAGAGCCGTCACGTAGTTGAGAAGGGCATCCATCCAAACGTAAACCACGTGTTTTGGATTTGATGGGACTTGTACACCCCAGGTAAAGGTTGTACGAGAAACCGCCAAGTCTTCCAAACCTGGCTCAATGAAGTTACGTAGCATTTCATTGAGACGGCCATCAGGAGTGATGAAGTCAGGATGTGATTTGAAAAATTCGACCAAGCGGTCTTGGTATTTGCTGAGGCGAAGGAAATAAGACTCTTCTGAAACCCATTCAACCTCGTGGCCTGATGGAGCGATACCGCCCGTTACATTTCCAGCTTCATCACGGAAAACTTCTGCAAGCTGGCTTTCTGTAAAGAATTCCTCATCTGAGACTGAATACCAGCCAGAGTATTCACCTAGGTAGATGTCATCTTGAGCAAGCAAGCGTTCAAAAACTTGAGCCACTACTTTTTCATGGTAGTCATCAGTTGTACGGATAAATTTATCATATGAGATATCAAGTAATTGCCAGAGTGCTTTGACACCAACTGCCATGCCATCAACATAGGCTTGAGGTGTGATCCCAGCTTCTTCTGCTTTTTGTTGAATCTTTTGACCATGCTCATCAAGACCTGTCAGATAAAAGACATCATAGCCCATAAGGCGTTTGTAGCGAGCTAGGACATCACAGGCGATAGTTGTGTAGGCAGAACCGATATGAAGTTTACCAGATGGATAGTAAATCGGTGTTGTAATATAAAAATTCTTTTCAGACATAATATTTCCTTTCCAGGCAAATGAAACCTGTTTTTCTAACACTTCATTATATCATATTTTGATGATTTTCGATAAGGAAATCCATACAAAAACAAGACAGACTGATGTCCATCTTGTTTTTCCGGCTCTATAATTTCTGTAGTGGGTAAATCCCCT
>NZ_KV807764.1:3938-5035 GCF_001812125.1 Streptococcus sp. HMSC071D03 | reverse complement strand
GGCAAGGGTTTGACCAGTTGTTTGATCAACGTACTTGATCACTGCTTTTTGGTCTGCCTTAACATAAACAATCTTCGTATCTTGTGAAATTCGATCTGGATCACTTTCATCATTTGGTTCAATAGTTTTATCAACAATATTGTAACCCCATGCTTGTGGTTGTTCCTCCTTAATCACATATCCTGTTGGTGCATCTGGAATTTTAGTTTCTGCTGCTTCTTTAGGATTTGATGGATTATTGTTGTATGTTGGAGATGTTGAATTAGGAATAACATTTCCATCTTCATCTACCTGAATAATCTTACCAAGTGGTTTATAAGTTACAACATCTTCAGCATTAGGATTGGTTGGAGTGACTGTTTTACTACCTGCTTCAGACTTGTCAGCGTAGTAACCAGAAACTACTGGAACACTTTCCCTACCGTAAGTATGACTGTTTTCAGTCCATGTTGTTGTACCATCAGCTTGATTCTTCTTACCTGTGAAAGTATAGTCATTTTGAATCTTATCTGAAGGTACCTGAGCTTTACCATCTGTACTTGTGTACTTAACAGTTTGTTTTGTTGGTTGCGTCACATCATTTGTTTTTGGTACATAGATGATCGGCGTATCTTCCCCTGGTTTATCCGGTGTTACAGGTGTTCCTGGTTCTACTGGTTGACCTGGTTTTGTTGGATCGTTTGGATCTGGCAAGTATGGTTTGTAGCCTGGTACATTAGGCACAACTGGTTGACCTGGTTTCGTTGGATCCGTTGGATCATTTGGATACTTCACTTCTGGTGTTGATGGGAAGTTTGGATCTTTTGGTGTCTCTGGTTTTGGAACCAATTTTCCAAGTGGCTTGTAAGTAACAGTTTCTTCAAGATTTTTTTGAGTGACTGTCTTAGAAGCAACACTTGCTTTATCAGCGTAGTAACCTGTCAATCCTGGTGTTGGAACTGCATCATAGTTAGCCTTATTCGATGCCCATGGAGTAGATGAGAGAACTTCACCTGTCACCTTATCAAGTGTTAAGGTACGTGTCCATTGTGCATTTTGAACCTTATCAGCTGGGGCAGTTGCATTACCGTCTGATACCACATAATGAACAGTTGACG
>NZ_KV807764.1:0-3838 GCF_001812125.1 Streptococcus sp. HMSC071D03 | reverse complement strand
CTGATACCACATAATGAACAGTTGACGTTACATCTTTCTTCCATTGATCTGTCGCAGGGTATTTTGGACTCTTTGGATCATTTGGATTGATTGGATCTGTTGGTTTATGTGGGTTATTTGGTCCAACTGGAGTTACATCGTGTTCTAGTCTAACTACGAATTCTTGATCAATGTTTTCATCATCATCAAATTTCTTTTGATCTGCAGTTGAGTTTGTAAATCCATCTTCTACAAGTTTGTAACCTTTATTAACAAAATCAGCAATCATAGCTGCAGTTGAGTAGTTAATAGCTTCACCAGATGTACCTTCAACTTCATCTTTTGCTAATTCCTTATTATTAGCAGTTGTATCAATGTATTTGACAATAGCTTTTTGTTTTACTTTTTTATAGACAACAACTGTTTCATAGACACCCAAATCAGATTTGGCTACAATATTACGCCAATAAGTTTCTGAAACGGTACGTCCACCAGCTTGAGCTTCAATAAGTGTTTCTGGTGCATTACTTGAATCATAAGTCACTGAAACTGAATCAGCTTGAGCCCCAGCTTCTAATCCTGGAACATTAGTTGATAGAATTTCTGGTTTATAGCCTTTGAGTTTTGGCGAAGCGATAGTACCATAATTATAGGTACCAGAATTTGTTCCGTCTTCTTTCCAGCCAGTATCAGCAATGTTATCTCCATCGATATCAGAAATGTGATACTTAGCTTTACTATAAGCTGCTAAGAATTCATCACCATTTCTAACGTTTGAATTTTTTAAAATCTTTTTAAAGCCTTCTTGGTCAATAGAGACATCCAAAGTACGGTTCCATTCTGATGACTGGATAACATCTTTTTTAACTGGAGTTCCATCTTCGTAGACATATTTGATGACATTTTTATGAACACCAGTCGGGTTGATTTTAGAACCATTTGAAACCCAAATGTTTTGACGGTTATCCCCAACAGGGTCAATACCATAAGTTTTATCTTTGGCAATAACGCCTCCTGGAGAAGAACCCGTAGGGACAGAAGGGGCATCTGCTGGTGTTATATTTGGATTATCATTTTTGAAACCGGCAATAGGAATAGACCCACCTTGAATATTGGTCCATACCGAACTTTGCTTTTCTCGACTTTGCTTATCCTTACCATCTTTATTCAATGAATAAACTGTATAGGTTCCAACTCCAGAACCATTATTGCTTGCAGGACCATTAAATTCGATTCTGTTTCTAGACGCTAATGATGGATTTGAAATATAAAGGATGTTCCCATGTCCAATGTCCTGTGGATTGTTTCCTTGAGGAATCGATAGTGGTAATTTACCTGTAATTTCACCTGCTGAAAGACTATCCGACTTAGTATATCTCATAAATGCAACATAAAAGGGATTGTTGAACTGGAAGAAGGTATTTGAACTATTACCTAGCGCCACAGATATCAACTCCGCATAGTAGTTCGTATTATCGTCTCGGATATCTACGATAGAACCTTTATTAGCTTGGAAAAGTGGCTCAGACTTAGTACCATTCTGAGAACCAAGTGAAATGACATCATCCCAGTCATTGTCGCCACGATTGTCCATTTGTACACGGAAAGTCGCGTAGTCATCTACAAGAATCTTACCATTTTCATTAAGGCCAATATAGTTGTAACCATCGTAACTACCCGAAGGTGCACCACCGTTCTTACCTTTACCTACTGAATGAAAGGTATTAGTCGAATGTTTTCCAAAGACTACTCTTGAATCATTTCCGAAATCAAGGGCAACGCCACGACCTTTATTTTCAAAGCGAACTTTGGAATTTTGACCTGTGACAAGTTCTGAGTGATTCCCCATCATAATACCGTCACGACCGTTAAATTCAAATGTTCCTTCTTCGCCAATAAGAACTCGGCTAGGACCATTTTTACGACCGTTGTTACCAGCACCGTAACCACCAAAACGATCCTTATCTGTAACGTTATCCCCTGGACGGTTTATACCAATTGAAATACCTTGACCGATACTAGTATTTAGGACTAACTTAGAGCCTTTACCAGTTTCTACGGTACCACTATCAGCCATGAAAATACCAGCATTATGGTAGCGAGCACTATCAGTTTGCTTGGCAGTGTTCATGTTGATAGTAAGACTAGCTTTATCTTTTACACTGACCTTAGCTCCACTTTCAAGAGTAATAGCATCCCCTTGAGAAGAACGGTTAAGCGTTAAGCTAGCTCCCTCAGCAACTGTTACAGATTTAGCATCGTGAATATTTGACTCACGACGTTTATCTGATTTACCAGCTTGTCCCACGTTCCGTTGAACATACTGAGTTTGACCATTTGCTGCTTGATAACTATCGCTAACTGTTGAAGTTGTATTTCCTTTGATAACGACATTTGTGTTACCACCACCACCATAAAGTGATGAACCCTCACTTGTCACATTTTCAAATGTAACTGTATTTGAACCACTAGTTCTTGATAGTTCAATTGGACCTCTAGAGTTTGCTGAAGCAATCTTAAGATTTTTGAGGTTTAGTTCCCAGCTAGCTCCTGTCAATTCCAAAGTATGCGACAAGAGGTCTAGACGAGCATTGTCGTCCTTACCTTGGATAGTAACTGGACGAGACGGCGCATTGATGGTAGTCTTACGGTCAACAGATCCTGAACGTCCATTGTCGGTATTACCATTATCACCTTGAGCTACGATATCACCATTAACAGTGATATCGCTTACATTTTCATCCTTTAAGGCTGAAACAAACTCACTCCAATTAGATACTTCTCGTTTATCTTCTGAAGTAGCTCGGCGTGTACGAGTAGAACGACGTGCTTCAGCTGAAGCTTTGTCAGTAGACTTATCGTCTTTTTCAGCAACTTCAGCTGGAGCTTTGTCAGTAAACTTATCGTCTTTTTCAGCAACTTCAGCTTTAACTTCAGTTGCTTTCGCCGTTTCTTCACTCGATTCTTTCGCTGATGCTTCTGACTTTTCAGATTTTGGACTCTCGATTACAGGTTTTTCAGAATCTGAAGAAACTCCAGCCTTTTCTGGTGTTACAACAGCTTTATCTTCTACTGTTGATTTTGAATCGGCAGTTTCTAGTGATAGAGTAGACTTATCTGCTACTGTAGGTTTTGATTCAGAAGTTCTTGGTACTGAAGATTCCGATGTACTTGTTGAACTTTCTGGACTAACAGATACTACGGAGGTGAGCAATGTTTCTGAAACATTTACCTCATCAGCACTAGCAACTTGTCCACTCAAAAAGAAGGCAGTTCCTAAAAGAACAGAGGCTAAACCAAAGCTATACTTACGTAAAGAAAAGCGTTGACGCTCATTAAAATGAAACTTCATAGTAATCTCCTTTTTACTTTTTCTTAAATCTTAGTATATCACTATATTTATAAAAATCAAGTGGTAACGCTTACTTTTTACTAAAAAACGTATTACACGAACTAAATTTAATATTTTTTTACATCTCTTATCGAAAACTTAGTAATTCTTTAAGAAATAGAATTAAAGGAACAAACATCCATCTAGTGATGTATTTCATCCCTGCTATGAGAGATTTATCCATTTTTATATTCATACAACTTATTTAACAGTATTAAAATTTTTAGTAAATATTTTTTGCCGAGATTTATAGTTTTATCTTTTAGTTTTTCAACAAATCCTTCTATCTCTGGATATAAAAATGGAGAGAACAACGGCTGTCCTCTCCAAATGTTATAGTGAATTGAAATAGGGTATGAACAAATCGATTAGGAAAGTCAAACTAATTTCTAGAAATATTTTTAGCAGTCTTAGCGTCCTATTCTAGATTCATTCTATAGTCAATTGAAACAAGAACAAGACAAAAGA
>NZ_KV807763.1:0-11006 GCF_001812125.1 Streptococcus sp. HMSC071D03 | reverse complement strand
TTTCATCAACCCACTACAGTTGACAAAGAGCCAAAAGAAACCAAGACAAAATCTTAGTTTTCTTTTCCTTTAACTTGACTTGTTGCTATATCTTCACCAAACCATTTTTGGCTAATTTCTTGGAATTTTCCATCTTGATAGAGTTCCACAAAAGCTTGATTCAAATTCGCTAACAAGGCCTTATCAGCTGGTCTCACTCCAACTGCAAAAGACTCACTCTCAAAACCAGCTGGGAAAATCTCATACTGGTCTATAATCCCTTCCGTTTTAAGATAATAATTAGCGTAAACACGGTCAATTAAAAGAGCATCAATTCGATCATTTTGCAAGTCAATCAAGGCTTCATTAAAACTCTGATATTGGTTGGCTTTTTGATCTTTTACAATATTTTTTAATAGTTCCGGTTGGGCTTCGAAATCTATATAACCAGAGGAACCTGCTTGGGCTCCCAAAATCTTATTTTTCATATCCGAAACCGACTGGATATTTTGCGATTTTTTTGAGACGAGAACCTGCTGATTCTCCATATAAGGAATGGTAAAAGCTACCTTCTCACGGCGTTCATCTGTTGCGGAATAGCCGTTCCAAATTGCATCAATAGTGCCGTTTTGAAGTTCTGTTTCCTTCATATCCCAATCAATGGGTTGAAACTGTACCTTGAACCCCAGTTTCTCAGAAACAGCCTGGGCTAAGTCAATATCAAATCCGACATATTGGCCATTCTTTTCTTCAAACCCCATAGGAACAAAGGTATTGTCAAATCCAATAGTAATGCTTCCTTGTTGTTGGTATTTGTCCCAATTATCGACTTTGGGATCACTAGCTTTTTGCGTGCATCCTACTAGGAAAAAAGCAAGAAAGAATACCAAAACAAGTGTGATTTTCTTTCGATTCATAGATACCTCCTACTTAGGCTCTACTTTGAGAATCTGGTCAGCAATATTCTCTGCAAACTGGAGATCGTGAGTCACGACAATCTGAGTCATGCCTAATTCTCGATTTTGTAGGATCAGTTTTTCAACCTCGAGACGCAACTCTGGGTCAAGGGCTGAAGTTGGTTCGTCATAACCAATCACTTCTGGATCAATCATCATAGCGCGTGCTAAGGCTACACGTTGTTTTTGACCACCAGACAAGGAATAAGGATAAGCATCTGCATGAGCTTCGAGTCCTAGACGAGTGAGTAAGTCGACTGCCTTCTTCTTGGCATCTGCTTCAGACATCCCCATAGTCTTGATAGGTGATAAAATCAAGTTCTCCATAACGGATAAGTGAGGAAAAAGCTGAAAATCTTGAAAAACAAAACCTAATAAGTGACGCTTTTCAAGTTCATCCAAAGGTAAGGATTCTCCATTATAAAAAATCTCACCTGAATCAATGGTTTCAAGTCCAGCTAACATTCTAAGCAAGGTTGTCTTCCCACCACCAGAAGGGCCAACAATGGCCAAAATTTGCTTTTCAGGAATTGTTAAACTGAAATTGGATAAAATTTCTTTTTTTCCAAATTTTTTGCTGATATTTTTTAACTCTAACATGGATAACCTCCTATCTATAGTAGCTAAACTTTTTCTCAAGTTTCTTAGCTAGGATTGTAACGATACCAATCATAAGCAGATAGATAGCTCCTGCTAGAAACATTGGAATCAAGCTCGCATCACGATTGGCTGCAGTACGACTAGCTAGGATTAAATCTGAAATACCGAGAGCATAAACCAGAGAAGTATCCTTAACCAAACTCATAATTTCATTAAATACACTTGGTAAAACGATTTTAGTAACTTGAGGCAAAATGATGTATCGAACCGTATCAAGAGGACTAAATTTCAATACCTTGGCGGCCTCGTATTGTCCCTGAGGAATGGTTGCAATTCCTCCACGGAATATTTCTGCAAAGTAGGCCGCATAATTAAGCGTAAAAGCAATAATAGCTGCTGGCACCCGATCTAGTCGAATCCCGATACTTGGCAAAACATAATAGATAAAGATTAACTGCAAGAGCAATGGTGTACCACGCATTATCCAGATGTAAATGTCAATTATATAATGGAGGGGTTTCCAATGAACCTGTAAACAAAAGGCAATGATGATACCTAGAGGGATTGAAAAGAGCAAGACCAGTGCAAAGACCTGTAAAGTCATTGTCGCACCGCTCAATAAACTTGGTAATATCTCGAATAAATAAGACATAATCCACCTCCTAAAAATAATTGTTCCTATTATAGCATAAATAAACATAAACACAAGATATTTCTGAAATTTTCATGAATTTTAAATCATTCGCTATCAGATTCTGTAGAAAAATCACTATTTTTATCGAAAATTTTAGTTCTAAGACAAATACTTCAGATGTCACAAAATGAGAATAGATTCCTTCCGTTTCTCGTCAATTTCATGGTATAATAGATGCATGATGACAATAGTATTATTAATTTTAGCCTATCTGCTGGGGTCAATCCCTTCAGGACTTTGGATTGGACTAGCCTTCTTTAAGATAAATTTACGTGAACATGGTTCTGGCAATACTGGAACAACCAATACCTTCCGTATTTTAGGTAAAAAAGCGGGTATGGCAACCTTCGTGATTGACTTTTTCAAAGGAACCATCGCAACCCTGCTTCCCCTTATCTTCCATGTACAAGGAATCTCTCCTCTTATTTTTGGTCTCTTAGCCGTAATCGGACATACTTTCCCAATTTTTGCAGGATTTAAGGGGGGTAAGGCTGTCGCAACCAGTGCTGGAGTTATTTTCGGATTTGCTCCCCTTTTTTGCCTCTATCTAGCAGTTGTCTTCTTTGGAACTCTATATCTAGGAAGCATGATTTCTCTCTCTAGTGTTACTGCTGCCCTTGCTGCTGTTTTGGGAGCTCTAGTTTTTCCACTCTTCGGCTTTATCTTAAGTAATTACGATCTCCTCTTCACTCTTATTATCATAGCACTCGCGGGAATTGTAATCATACGTCATAAGGATAATATCAATCGTATTCAAAACAAAACTGAAAACCTAGTTCCTTGGGGGCTAAATCTTACCCATCAAAACCCTAAAAAATAGAGAAGATGATGGAACAAAAAATTGAAGTTTTCGCCAGAGTTTCATTTCAAATACTAAAAAACGAGGTCGGGATTTTTCCCAGCCTCGTTTGTGTTTATTTAGACTTGATATAGTTGATACCATCTGCCTTCGGTGCAACAGCTTTTCCAAAGAAGGCTGCTAGGACGACGATGGTCAAGAGATATGGTGCAATCTGCAAGTAAACAGTTGGAACTCCTTGTAAGAAAGGAAGTTGTGAACCAATAACTGCCAAACTCTGTGATAGTCCGAAGAAGAGACTTGAAAGCATAGCTCCGACAGGATTCCACTTCCCGAAAATCATAGCAGCAAGAGCAATAAATCCTGGTCCAACGATGGTCGTAACTGAGAAGTTAACAGAAATTGACTGAGCGTAGATTGCTCCACCGATTCCTCCAAGGAAACCTGAAATCACAACACCCAAATATCTCATCTTGTAGACATTGATTCCCAATGTATCAGCTGCTTGTGGATGTTCACCAACTGAACGAAGGCGAAGTCCAAAGCGTGTTTTGAAAAGGATAAACCATGCTAAGAATGAGAAAGCAATTGCAAGGTAACCAAGTAAACTTGTTGACTTGAAGAAGATATCTCCGATAACTGGGATATTAGCCAAAAGAGGGAAATCAAAACGTCCAAAAGTTTGCGTTAAGTTATCCGTTTGTCCCTTGTTATAAAGCACTTTGACTAAGAAAACAGCCAAGGCTGGCGCCATCAAGTTAAGTACGGTACCACTGACAACATGGTCAGCACGGAAATGAACTGTAGCCACTGCGTGAATGAGAGAGAAGATAGCTCCAACTAATCCACCAACTAGCAAAGCCAACCAAGGAGTTAATGCTCCCAAATCTTGTGCAAATTCAAGGTTAAACACAACTCCAGAAAAGGCACCCATAACCATGATTCCTTCAAGTCCAACGTTAACAACTCCACCACGTTCAGAGAAAACGCCTCCGATACTTGTGAAAATAAGTGGTGCTGAATAAATCAACATTGAAGAAACCATAAGGGTTAACATTGTTGTAATCGACATCCTTATTTACCTCCTTTAAGTTGTTTTCTTGGTTTGACAAATCGTTCGATGATGTAGTGAACGCTGACAAAGAAGATAATTGAGGCTGTAACGATACTTACAAGCTCTGATGGTACTTGTGCTGCATTCATACCAGGGGCTCCAACTTGAAGCACTCCGAACAAGAAGGCTGCAAAGAGAATTCCAATCGGTGAGTTTGCAGCAAGTAGACTTACCGCCATACCATTAAATCCGATTGCCAATGATGAACCTTGAACATAAACGTTTTGGAAGGTACCAAGTCCTTCTACTGCGCCACCAAGTCCTGCAAGGGCACCAGAAATAATCATTGATAGAATAATGGTGCGTTTCGCTGAAATCCCTGCGTATTCAGAAGCATTTGGATTGAGACCAACTGCACGGATTTCAAAACCGAGAGTTGTCTTCTTAAGCAAGAACCAGATAACTGCAACTGCAATGATGGCAAAGAAAATCCCAATATTCATACGAGAGTTTCCTGTTAACTCGGCAAGCCAAGGTGTTTGATAAGTTGCGTTTGCACTTACTCGGATTGATGAGTCTGTACTTTGCATGATATCTTTAGGGAAAGAGTGGATAAAGGCATTACTTGTATAGAGAACAATGTAGTTCATCATGATGGTTACGATAACTTCAGATGTTCCAAGATAGGCTCTTAAAATACCAGGAATGGCGCCAACAATTCCTCCAGCAACCAGTGCAATGACAACTGTCGCAAGAATCAACAATGGACGTGGCAAATCTGGATTCGAAAGAGCGAACCAGCCACTCATAACCCAACCAGCGAGTGCTTGTCCTGGAAGACCAACGTTAAAGAAGCCTGCACGACTCGCAACTGCAAATCCAAGAGCAATCAAGACTAATGGCCCCATGGCACGGAAAATTTCACCGATCCCACGAACACTACCGAAGGCTGTGTAGAACAACTCTTCATAACCCCAAATAGCATCGTAGCCAAAAATCCACATGACGATGGCTCCAAGCAAGATTCCAAGGATAACAGAAATCAAGGGAACCGAAATTTGTTGTAATTTTTTAGACATCACTCTTCTCCTTTTTCCAATTCACCACCAGCCATCAAGACACCAAGTTCTTGCTTGTTGGTTGTTTCTGGTGTTACGATCCCTTGAATCTTACCATCATGAATAACAGCGATTCTATCTGAGACATTTAGAATCTCGTCTAGTTCAAAGCTGACTACAAGGACAGCTTTCCCATTATCACGTTCTTGAATCAAGCGTTTGTGAATGTACTCAATGGCACCGACGTCCAAACCACGAGTTGGTTGGCTGACGATGAGGAGATCCGGATTTCGATCAATCTCACGAGCGATAATTGCTTTTTGTTGATTTCCTCCAGAAAGGGCTGAAGCTGGAACAATCTCGCTAGCAGCGCGAACATCAAACTCTTGCATCAATTTTTTTGCATAGTCAATGATATTCGTATAATTTAAAATTCCCTTTTTGCTAAGAGGTTCTTTATAGTAGGTTTGAAGAGCGATATTTTCAGAAATCAGCATTTCCAAGACCAAACCATCACGGTGACGGTCTTCTGGAACGTGACCAACGCTCAGTTCGGTAATTTGACGTGGATGCAATCCTACAATGGACTGGCCTTTCAATTCCACACTACCAGATTCAATCTTACGAAGTCCTGTGATAGCTTGAATCAATTCAGACTGACCATTCCCATCAATACCGGCAATTCCGACAATCTCACCAGCTCGAACATCGAGTGAGAGATTTTTAACAGCAGGAACGCCACGGTTTTCATTAACAACCAAGTCTTTAATGGACAGTACAACTTCTTTTGGTTGAGGTGCCTGCTTCATAGTTTTGAAGGAAACTGAACGCCCTACCATCATTTCTGCTAAGTCAGCGTTAGTCGCACCAGCAATCTCAACTGTTTCGATAGATTTACCACGACGGATAACTGTAACACGATCAGATACTGCGCGAATCTCATCCAACTTATGGGTAATCAAGATGATTGATTTACCTTCTTTGACCAGATTCTTCATGATGGCCATCAACTCATCGATTTCTGATGGCGTCAAAACGGCAGTTGGTTCGTCAAAGATAAGAATATCGGCACCACGATAAAGTGTCTTTAGGATTTCAACACGTTGTTGAGCACCAACAGAGATATCTGCTACTTTGGCTGAAGGATCCACAGCAAGACCATAACGCTCCGATAGTTCGTTAATTTCTCGAGTTGCTCGAGCAATATCTAGGACACCATTTTTGGTCAATTCACTTCCCAAAATGATATTTTCAGCAACTGTGAAAGCTTCAACCAACATAAAGTGCTGGTGAACCATCCCAATTCCTAAGCTAGCTGCTTTTGATGGCGAGTCTAATTTTACAACTTGACCGTTGACCACAATTTCACCACTAGTTGGTTCTAGAAGCCCTGCTAGCATGTTCATAAGAGTGGACTTCCCAGCTCCATTTTCTCCTAAAAGTGCATGAATTTCACCTTTACGAAGTTCAAGGTTAATCTTGTCGTTAGCGACAAATTCACCGAAAACTTTGGTAATTTCACGCATCTCAATGACATTTTCGTGTGCCATGTGCTCTTCCTTTCAGAGTTTTATTTTATTTCAATAAAACCTGCTAAAGAGATTTAGCAAGCTCTATTGAGACAAAACAATTTGTCTCAATTCTTAAAGAAGCGGCCACAGGCCGCTCCCCTAAGAAATGACTTTTATCTATTATTTTTCAGGAACTTTGATGCTGCCATCTAGGATTTTAGCTTTTGCATCTTCAACAGCTTTTTTACCTTCTTCAGAAAGGTTAGTTGTTACTAGATCAACCCCTTTATCCTTCAATGAGTAAACGATCACTTGACCACCAGGGAATTCACCTTTTTCTGCTTTATTTGCAAGGTCTTGAACTGTTGTTCCAACTTGTTTCAAAGTAGAAGCAAGTACGAAGTTTGATTCTTTACCATCTTTAGAAGTGTATTTACCTTCTTCTGCTTGGTCACGGTCTACACCAAGAACCCAAACTTTTTCGCTTTCATTTTTGCTTTCATTCAAAGATTTAGCTTCTGAGAAAACACCTGCACCAGTACCACCAGCTACTTGGTAAACTACGTCAGCACCAGCTGCGTATTGAGCTGCAGCGATTGTTTTACCTTTAGCAGCATCACCAAATGAGCCAGCATAGTCTACTTGTACTTTGATTGATGAATCGACAGAGGCAACACCTGCTTTGAAACCAGCTTCAAAACGTGAGATAACTTCAGATTCCATACCACCTACAAAACCAACTTGTTTTGTTTTAGTAGTTTTAGCTGCTGCGACACCTGCAAGGTAAGCTGCTTCATTATCAGCAAAAGTAGCACTTGCAACGTTCTTTTGATCTTTAATTACATCGTCAATCAAAACATAGTTTTTATCTGTATGTTCATTGGCAGCATCAGCAACTGCATTTTTAAGTGCAAAACCAATACCGAAGATCAAGTTGTAGCTTCCAGCTGCTTGGTTCAAGTTGTTAGCGTAGTCAGCTTCACTTGTTGATTGGAAGTAAGTGTAACCATTGTCTTTTGAAAGGTTGTGTTCTTTACCCCAAGCTTGAAGACCTTCCCAAGCTGATTGGTTAAATGATTTATCATCAACACCACCAGTATCTGTAACGATAGCTGCTTTAGTCTTCACATCAGAAGAAGATGCCGCGTTACGAGAAGAGCGATTACCACATGCAGCAAGTCCAAATGCTGCTACTGCAACTAGACCAAGGCCTAGCCATTGTTTCTTGTTCATTACTGAACCTCCTAAATAAGATGCGCAACGAAGTTGCAAGTATGGATTGATTGGTCACAAGGACCCTTGCCACTCAGAGAGTGACACAGACTATTGCAAGTCTGTAAAAGAATATGGAAGTAATTCCCCGACCGTCATCTCGACCGTCGATTTATCTTTGGCAACTAAAGTCACCTTTAGATCTGGTTTAAAAAATTCGACCATAACTTGGCGACAAGCTCCGCAAGGAGAAATAGGTTTCTCAGTTTGACCATAGACAATCAATTCTGAAAACTCACGTTGTCCTTCAGAGACAGCTTTAAAAATGGCTGTTCTCTCACCACAGTTGGTCAAGGGGTAGCTAGCATTTTCAATATTGCATCCTGTATAAACACTGCCGTCCTTGGCAACCAAAACGGCACCAATCGGAAAATGTGAATAAGGAACATAGGCGTTTTTACTAGTCTCAATCGCTAAGTCAATCAACTCAGTAGTCGCCATCTGCTAACTCTCCTTTTAAGATTGCTACACCAGCAGATGTTCCGATACGAGTAGCTCCAGCTTCAACAAAGGCTACAGCATCGGCATAAGAACGAGCTCCACCAGCAGCCTTTACACCCATATTAGGTCCAACTGTCTGGCGCATTAATTTAACATCCGGTAGGGTTGCACCACCTGTTGAGAAACCAGTAGAAGTCTTGACAAAGTCTGCTCCTGCTTTCTGGGCTAGTTGGCAAGCCAAAACTTTTTCCTCATCAGTTAACAAACAAGCCTCGATAATAACCTTAACGAGTTTGTCTCCGCTTACTTCAACAACTGCTCGAATATCTGACTCAACTAATGCAGCATTTCCTGATTTGAGTGCACCAACATTGATAACCATATCAATTTCGTCAGCACCATTTTGGATGGCTTCTTTGGTTTCATAGGCTTTGACAGCTGAAGTTGTAGCTCCAAGAGGAAAACCTACAACTGTGCAAACCTTGACATCAGTATCTACGAGTGCAGTTTTTGCATGCGAAACCCAGCAAGGATTGACACAAACACTGGCAAAATCATAGTCTTTAGCTTCAGATAACAAACGATTAATTTGTTCTTCTGTTGCATCTTGCTTTAAAAGCGTATGATCAATGTATTTATTTAGTTTCATTTCGTTTTTTCCTTAAATTAGGAGATGATTTCAATGATTTCACGCGTTTTGATCGCTTCATCACTTATCTTAATTTTAACATAATTTTGGAAATCTGTAACTAGTTCCGGAGAAATTTTCCCATTTGTATATACTTTTGCGACAATTTCACCCTGTTTGACCGAATCTCCCACTTTCTTCTCAAAAACGATACCTGTCTCATAGTCAAGAGCATCTGTTTTAACGGCACGACCAGCACCCAATCTCATGGCAAAAAGACCAAACTCCATGGCTGGAAGTTCTGCGATAAGTCCGTCTTCTTGAGCAGGAATGTCAACTACATGGTCAACTTTTACTGGACGATAGAGGTCTGCTAGGTCTCCACCCTGAGCTAGAATCATCTCTTCAAATTTCTTGAGAGCCTTACCGTTTTCAAGATGTTGCCTTACTTCCTCGATAGTTTTTTCAACATTTGCTAAAGATAGCATAATCTGGGCTAGCTCGCAGATAAAGTGGCTAATATCTTGACGTCCTTTACCTTGAAGAATTTCCAGTGCTTCTAGGATTTCTAAACGGTTACCAATGGCGCGTCCCAAAGGTTGACTCATATCTGTAATAACTGCTACTGTCTTACGACCTACAGCCTTACCAAGGTTTACCATGGTTTGAGCAAGTTGGCGTGCCTCGTCAACTGTTTTCATAAATGCGCCTTCACCGACTGTTACATCAAGTAAGATAGCATCAGCTCCAGCAGCAATTTTTTTACTCATGACCGAACTAGCAATCAAAGGAATAGTATCAACTGTTGCCGTCACATCACGAAGGGCATAGAGAAGCTTATCAGCCTTAACTAGTTGATCAGACTGACCAATAACTGAGACCCCAATTTCTTGAACTTGTTTGATAAATTCATCCTGACTTCGTTCAATCTGAAAACCTTTGATGGATTCTAATTTATCGATAGTACCACCAGTGTGGCCTAAGCCCCTACCGCTCATCTTAGCCACTGGGACATCAAAACTGGCTACCAAGGGTGCTAGGATTAAAGTTACCTTGTCACCAACACCGCCCGTAGAGTGTTTATCAACCTTGACACCATCTATAGCTGACAAATCAAACTCCTGACCTGTCTTAACCATATTCATGGTTAAATCAGAAATTTCTCTCGTGGTCATTCCTTGGAAGTAAACTGCCATGGCAAAAGCCGACATTTGGTAGTCAGGAACAGTTCCTGCCACATAGCCTTCAATCAACCATTGGATTTCGTTCGAACTAAGTTCTTGCCCGTCTCTTTTTTTCTGGATTAGATCTACTGCTCTCATTCTTTCACACTTCTAAGGATATAATATCCCTTATCTTTTTTTACAATCTCGCAATTGCCAAATACATCTTCCATCTTACTTTTGGCACTAGGAGCTCCTTGTTTCTTTTGGATGACAATAGTCAAATCTCCACCGTCTACTAAAAAGTCTATACTTTTTTCGATGATTTCGTGAACTACTTGCTTGCCTGCACGTATGGGCGGATTCGAAATGACATGGTTAAATTGTCCTTCTACCTGCTCATAAATATTAGACTGGAAAATAGTCGCTTGAACCTTGTTTTTTATTGCATTTTGCTGGGCTAAATCCAGGGCACGGTTATTGATATCCACCATAGTCGCCTGGGCATCATAAGCCTTAACCAAAGACAAGCCTATTGGACCGTAGCCACAACCAACATCAAGAATTTTTTCACCTTTTTGAACATCAAGACATCTTAACAACAACTGACTTCCGAAATCAACCATTTTTTTACTAAAGACACCTGCATCCGTCAAAAAGGTCATCTTTTGCCCAAGGAGCTCAACTCTAAGTTCATGAACATCATGGGCTGCATCTGGATTTTCTGCATAATACATTTTACTCATAGTTCTATTTTACCATAAAAATAAGTTATTTGTAAATCGTTTTCAAAGGTATCAAGCCCTTAAATCATGTTGGTAATTTCTCAAAGTAACTTCCACTTTCCTGAC
>NZ_KV807762.1:0-357 GCF_001812125.1 Streptococcus sp. HMSC071D03 | reverse complement strand
GGGGATTTACCCACTACAGAAATTATAGAGCCTAAAAAAGTTGAGGGAACTCTAATTTAAATCAAAGATTTCTCTATATATATGAAAAATAAAATACAAGTTCACTTATGTTAATGCTCTCTTAGAGGAAATGATTCAAATTTTCTGAAAATAAGAATGCAACAGTTACTTGAGCAATATGAAGAAATGTTTTCCAAAAATGATATGTGCTTCATAAAAAACAATTATTGTAAGAAAAAAATTAACCAAAACTCTGGGCAGATGAGCGTTTCAAGGGACGCAAAGCCATGCTGAAAGAGTTACAGGAAGTAATTCAGAAGAATTGAAAAAAAGTTAAAAAAAGGTGTTGACAAAGTA
>NZ_KV807761.1:0-368 GCF_001812125.1 Streptococcus sp. HMSC071D03 | reverse complement strand
TTTTTCTCAATCAAATACCAACTAGGAATGATTTGCTTCATATCATCATACCATTCTAAAATTTCCTTAGCTTGATTTTGCATTACTGATATTTCTTCAACTCCGTAAGGAACAGACCATGGAAGAGCACCAACTATGTTATTTAGAATATAGATAGCAAGAAGTTTCCAAAATAAATCTGGAACCTTATGATCAAAATATCCATCTATCATACCAGAGGCAAAAGAAGGTGAAACTTGAGCAGACCATACAATACGATTGAATTCCTCCCAAGGATCTCCAAGGTCAAATCGATCAAAGTCAATGACATAAATATTACGATCTTCACCAATCATGAAATTCCCGATATGATAATCTCCATGTTGGAA
>NZ_KV807760.1:0-11364 GCF_001812125.1 Streptococcus sp. HMSC071D03 | reverse complement strand
GGGCAAACCACCCGTTAGACGGGTGGTTATGATTATTCTAAACGACCATCTTTACGATAGGCGATATCTGGTTGCCATGTCCATTTGGCACCGTATTTCTCAAGGAGATCAAAGCTAGCTTGAGGTCCCATGCTACCAGCCTTGTAGTCATGAAGTGGAGCTCCGTTTTCAGCCCAAAGCTTCTCGATACGGTCAATCAATTTCCATGATGCACTCACTTCATCCCAGTGGCTAAAGTTAGTTGAATTATTGTTCAAAACATCATAGATGAGTTTTTCATATGGGTCTGGTGAAGCACCTGTTGCAGTCGCATCTGTTCGATAGTCAAGCGAGTTTGGCGCAAGGCTAAACTCTTCCCCCACCTTTTTACCGTTAAGACTGAGAGAGAATCCTTCTGTTGGTTGGATGTAGATTGTCAAAATATTTGGTGCTAGAGGTTGATCAAAGATTGAATCCATTTGTTTGAAGACAATGTTCACGTGTGTTCCTTTTTCAGTTAGGCGTTTACCTGTACGGAAGAAGAAAGGTACATCACGGAAGCGGTCGGTATCTACAAAGAAGGCACCTGAAGCAAAGGTTTCTGTCATAGATTCAGGGTTAACATTTGGTTCACTACGGTATGAAATATATTTCATGCCATCAACTTTACCAGAACGATATTGACCACGGATGAAGTGCTCTTTAAGTTCCTCATCTGTAGAGTGGTAGAGGTTCTTGAAGACCTTGATTTTCTCTGCGCGAATGTCATCCTTGGTAAAGCTAGCAGGCTTGTCCATAGCAAGGAGTGACAGGAGTTGGAGTGTATGGTTTTGAACCATATCACGAAGGGCACCAGACTCATCATAGTAGCCACCACGCTCTTCAACACCTAGACGTTCTGCAAAGGTAATCTGAACATTATCGATGTGTTCACGATTCCAAACATTTTCAAAAATCATATTAGCAAATCGGATAGCAAAAATGCTTTGAATCATTTCTTTACCGAGATAGTGGTCGATACGATAGATTTGCTCTTCGTTAAAAGTAGCTAGGAGTTCTTCGTTTAATTTGCTTGCAGTCTCATAGTCGGTTCCAAAAGGTTTCTCAACGATCAAACGTTCAAAGCCTTTACCATCAACAATTTGCTCTGATTTGAGGTGTTTAGCGATGGTACCAAAGAACTGAGGTGCCATTGAGAGGAAGAAGAGTTTGTTGTGTTCAGTCTGATATTTTTCATTTAATTCAGCCTGAAGTTTACGTAATTCGATGTAGTGCTCAGTGTCATTAACATCGTGGCTTTGATAGTAAAAATGACTCGCAAATGCTTGAGCCTCTTCAACGCTATCAGCCAAGTCAAGAATTGATTCGACAACAACAGATTCGAAATACTCCTTACTCCAAGGTCTACGAGCAGTTCCAATAACAGCAAAATGATCAGAAAGATTACCTGATTTATAAAGTCTAAAAAGTGAAGGGTAGAGCTTACGTTTGGCCAAATCCCCACTTGCACCGAAAATTGTAACAATAACTTTTGATGACATCTAGCTACCTAATTTCTATTTTGTTTCCTAGTTAAACTAGGCATGAGGAGTCCCCATTTTTCATATCCTTTATTTTATCATAATTTTCTAAAAAATCCAAAAATCCAATACGGCTATACTAAGAGGTTAGGCAAAACTCAATTTCATACTCTTCGAAAATCTCTTCAAACCACGTCAGCGTCGCCTTACCGTACTCAAGTACAGCTTTGCGGCTAGCTTCCTAGTTTGCTCTTTGATTTTCATTGAGTATTAGGAGAAACCGAAGTAAATCTTTCCACAATAAAACGCATAATATCAAGTTTTTTATACCTGATACAATGCGTTTTTTTGATTATAAAGACTTTTAGCCCTGCCTCTAGGCGTTTAGAACCTTGTCTAAAAATTCTTTAAGTCGCGGATGTTGTGGGTTGTCAAAGATTTGATCAGGTGTTCCGTCTTCTAGGAACTCGCCATCTGCAGTAAAGATAACGCGGTTAGCAACCTGACGAGCAAATCCCATCTCATGGGTTACGATAATCATGGTCATGCCTTGCTCAGCCAATTCTTTCATAACGTTTAGTACGTCTCCAACCATCTCAGGGTCAAGGGCAGAAGTTGGTTCATCAAAGAGCATGATATCAGGATTCATTGCTAGTCCACGAGCGATAGCCACACGTTGTTTTTGACCACCGGATAGGCTATCTGGGTTAGCATTAGCTTTATCTGCTAGTCCAACCTTTTCAAGCAACTCCATTCCCAATTTCTCAGCTTCTTCTTTAGTCATCAACTTGTGCTCAATTGGAGCAAAAGTAATGTTGTCCAATACAGACATGTGTGGGAAGAGGTTGAAGTGTTGGAACACCATTCCAATATTTTCACGGACGTGGTCAACGTTGGTTGTTTTTTCAGTTAAATCATAGCCGTTCACAGTGATGTGACCGCTAGTGACTTCTTCTAGAAGATTGAGGCTACGGAGGAAGGTTGACTTACCAGAACCTGAAGGACCGATGATACAAACAACATCTCCTTCATAGAACTTAGTCGTAATTCCTTTTAGGACTTCATTTTTTCCGTAGTTTTTGTGTAAATCATTTACATCAATTTTTAGTTTTGCCATTAACGAATCCTCTTTTCTAAGCGTTTCGCTAGTCTAGTCAAAAGTGTGATAATTACAAGATAGAAGATGGCAAGGATTGCATACATCTTGAAACTTTGGTAGTTACGGGCGATGATGATCTTACCAGTTTGGAAAAGTTCAACCAAACCGATAGCAGATACGATAGTTGTATCTTTAAGAGCGATAACGAATTGGTTAACGAAGTTTGGCAACATTAATTTAGTTGCTTGTGGCAAGATAATCTTACGCATGGTTTTTCCATAAGAGATACCCAAGCTTCGGCTGGCTTCCATTTGACCAACTGGAACGGCCTGAATACCACCACGAACGATTTCAGCGATATAAGCAGCTGCATTGAGCGATAGGGCAATAGTACCAGCTATAAAGTCGTTAATGGGGCTTTGTTGGCCTGTAATGGACTCGATAAAGTTTGGAATTCCCCAGAAGATGAAGGCTGCAAGAATCATCAATGGAATACCACGGATAACGTCAACGAAAATCTCAGAGATCACACGAAGAGATTTGTATGGGCTAACGCTAAACATACCGAAGATAATCCCGATGACAATGGCAATAGCAAACGAGATAAGAGCTAGAGCAAGAGTGATGCCAAGACCGCTAAGGAGTTGTTTGTAGTTGTTTTGGAGCAAGCCCCAGATAGTTGTCTCATCAACAGTGCTTGTTGATGTAGTTGATGATTCGCTAGCTAGGTATTTGTCAAGAATCTTTTGGAATTCACCGTTTGCTTTAAGGTTTGCAAGTCCGTTATTGAACATTTCAATCAATTCTGGATTTGCTCCTTTTTTAACAGCAAAGGCTGTTTCTCCGATTGGAGTTCCAGGGATTGGTGTTTTCAATTTTTGACCTTGGCTGATAGAATATTTGAGAACAGGCTCATCATCCATAACGGCATCGATGGCACCAGTGTTTAAACTGTCATACATTGATGAACCATCAGCGAAGGTTTTGATTTTGTAACCGTATTTGCTTTGGTTTTCAGTTAGGAAGGTTTGAGAAGCAGTTCCGTTTTTAACACCGACTGTCTTTCCTTTCAAATCTTCATAAGAAGCAATGGTACTTGATTCTTTGACACCAAGGATAGTATTGGCAGTGTAGTAGGATTCTGAGAAGTCAAAAGTTGCCTTACGAGCATCTGTGACAGACATACCAGCAATGATACCATCAGCTTGACCAGCTTGGACAGCACTGATAGCTGCATCGAAACCAGGATTGGTAATTTCAATTTCAAAACCTTGGTCTTTAGCGATGGCCTTAATCAAGTCCATATCAATACCAGTAAATTGGTTGCTTGAATTTTGGAAAACAAAAGGTGCAAAAGAAGAATCGCTGGCAATGATATATTTAGCTTTAACAGGAATAGCTTTTAAGCCCGCTAGAGTAGTTGTAGTTGGCACTGCTGAAGACGATGAAGCAGTCCATTTCTTGATGATTTTATCAAGACTACCATCTTTTTTCATCTCAGCCAAGGCTTGGTTAAATTCAGTGACTAAGTGCTCGTATTTGCTACCTTTTTTAACACCGAAAGCAAAGCTACCTACAGCTTCACCATCCATTTCAATATGGAGGTCTTGACCTTGGTTAATGGCATATTCGATAACAGGTTTGTCATCCATCATGGCATCGATGGCACCAGCACTCAAGCTGTTGTTCATCAAATCACCAGTGTCAAATGTTTTAATGCTAAAGCCATATTTGTCCTTGATACTTTCAAGGAAACGTTGAGCGGCAGTACCGTTTTTAACACCAACAGTTTTACCTTTTAATTGGTCATACTGGCTAATCTTGTGTGACTTTGTAGTTGCAATGACAACTTTTGTATCATAGTAAGTATCAGACATGGTGAAAACTTTTTCCCGTTCTGCATTTTTTGTCATTCCTGCCATAATTGCGTCAGCTTGACCAGCTTGAACCGCATTTACCGCTGCGTCAAATCCAGGATAGGACATCTGAATGTTCCATCCTTTAATCTCAGCGACTTTGTTAATAATGTCAACATCAATTCCTTTATAAGTTTGATCTGAATCTTTAAACTCAAAAGGTGCATAGGCGGTATCAGACACAATCTTAATCGTCTCTGCTTTCGCAATACCTAATGAGAAAATTGGGAATAAAATTAGCAAAAATGCTAGAAATTTTTTCTTCATTTTTAGTCTCCTTTTCCGAATATTTTCCCATTATATCAGAAACTAAAAAAGTTGGCAAATATTTAGTGTTTTCATGTGAGAAGATGTGACATAAGATGCTAAATGGCAAGAAGTTGAGAATCAGTAAGTCGATCCTTTTTATGGTAAAATAGAAGGATAGAAAATGTGTATGAGGCAATTATGATCAATAGAATTACAGACAACAAATTTAAACTCGTATCTAAATACCAACCGTCTGGTGACCAACCGCAGGCCATTGAACAGTTGGTTGATAATATCGAGGGTGGAGAAAAAGCTCAGATTCTGATGGGGGCGACTGGAACAGGGAAGACCTATACCATGAGTCAGGTCATTTCCAAAGTCAATAAACCAACTCTGGTTATTGCCCACAATAAAACTCTAGCAGGACAGCTCTATGGGGAGTTTAAGGAATTTTTCCCTGAAAATGCTGTTGAGTATTTTGTGTCTTACTATGACTATTACCAGCCAGAAGCCTATGTCCCTTCTAGTGATACCTATATTGAGAAGGATAGTTCTGTCAATGACGAGATTGACAAGCTCCGCCACTCAGCGACTTCAGCCCTTCTGGAGCGCAATGATGTCATTGTAGTAGCTTCAGTCTCTTGTATCTATGGTTTGGGTTCGCCAAAGGAATACGCTAATAGTGTCGTGAGTCTCCGTCCTGGTCTAGAGATTTCTCGTGATAAACTCTTGAATGATTTGGTGGATATCCAGTTTGAGCGCAACGATATTGATTTCCAACGGGGAAGATTTCGCGTTCGTGGGGATGTGGTAGAGATTTTCCCAGCTTCCCGTGATGAACACGCCTTTCGAGTGGAATTTTTTGGAGACGAAATTGACCGTATCCGTGAAGTTGAAGCGCTTACAGGTCAGGTGTTGGGAGAAGTGGATCATTTGGCGATTTTCCCTGCGACTCACTTTGTGACCAATGAGGACTACATGGAAGTTGCCATTGCAAAGATTCAGGCAGAATTAGAAGAACAACTAGCTGTCTTTGAGAAGGAAGGTAAACTGCTTGAAGCCCAACGTTTGAAACAGAGGACAGAGTATGATATCGAAATGCTGCGTGAGATGGGCTATACTAACGGGGTTGAGAACTATTCACGCCATATGGATGGACGTAGCGAAGGAGAGCCTCCTTATACGCTTCTCGACTTCTTTCCAGATGATTTCTTGATTATGATTGACGAGAGTCATATGACTATGGGACAAATCAAGGGAATGTACAATGGAGACCGCTCTCGTAAAGAAATGCTGGTTAATTATGGTTTCCGTTTGCCGTCAGCCTTGGACAATCGTCCTCTCCGTCGTGAAGAGTTTGAAAGTCATGTGCATCAGATTGTTTACGTTTCAGCGACACCTGGTGACTATGAAAATGAACAGACTGAGACAGTGATTGAGCAAATCATTCGTCCGACAGGTCTTTTGGATCCTGAGGTGGAGGTCCGTCCGACTATGGGACAGATTGATGACCTCTTGGGTGAAATCAATGCCCGTGTTGAAAAGAACGAGCGAACCTTTATCACCACCTTGACCAAGAAAATGGCAGAAGATTTGACCGACTACTTCAAAGAAATGGGCATCAAGGTCAAGTATATGCACTCGGATATCAAGACTTTAGAGCGGACGGAGATTATCCGTGACCTACGTTTGGGTGTCTTTGATGTCTTGGTCGGAATCAACCTCCTCCGTGAAGGAATTGATGTTCCTGAGGTAAGCTTGGTTGCCATTCTCGATGCTGACAAGGAAGGTTTCCTTCGTAACGAGCGTGGACTCATCCAGACTATTGGACGTGCCGCTCGTAACAGTGAAGGGCATGTCATTATGTATGCGGACACTGTGACTCAGTCTATGCAACGTGCCATTGATGAAACTGCTCGCCGTCGGAAAATCCAGATGGCCTATAATGAAGAACATGGTATCGTTCCACAAACCATTAAGAAAGAAATCCGTGATCTGATTGCTGTGACCAAGGCAGTTGCTAAGGAAGAGGACAAGGAAGTTGACATCAACAGTCTCAACAAACAAGAGCGCAAAGAACTCGTCAAGAAACTAGAAAAACAAATGCAAGAAGCCGTTGAAGTGCTTGACTTTGAACTAGCAGCACAGATTCGCGATATGATGCTGGAAGTGAAGGCGTTGGATTAGATAGGATAAAGCGAATGAAGATTATCATTAAAACAATGGAAACTCCTGAAGAGGTAGAAGGAAAATCCCTCGTTCATTGGAAAACGTGGAGAGAGGCTTGTGACGATCTTTTACCCATGGAATTTCAGGAGACGATGACATTAGAAAGATGTCGATTCTTTAGTCAAAAATATCCAGAAAATACCTTGATTGCTATGGATGGAGAGCAGGTCGTTGGATTTATCAGCTATGGAAATTTTCGTGATGAGGCCATTCAAGCTGGTGAAATCATTGCCTTATATGTTTTAAAAGATTACTATGGAAAAGGTGTGAGTGAACAGTTAATGCATGCTGCATTTGTTGCTATTGATCATTTCTCTGAAATTTATTTATGGGTATTGAAAGATAATAAGCGAGCCATTGCTTTCTATCAAAAAATAGGTTTTACTTTTGATGGCCAAGAAAAAATACTTAAACTTGGAAAACCTGTTAAGGAATTGAGGATGATGTGTTCTTCAAATAAAAATTCCTAAAAGAAGTATCTATCAATCTTTGAACCGTTATCAACTAATCAAGTCTAAAAAGTGAAATAGATAGAATGAAACAAAGAGATGAAGGAGAAGATGAATGAAAATTCTAGTCATCAATGGACACCCTGATAAGGAAAGTTACTGTCAAGCAATTTTTCAAACCATTGTAGAAAATATTGATTCAAGGCACCATGAGCTTGAAGTTATCAGTCTTAATGAAAAAGATTTTGATCCTGTTTTACGTTATGGATATCGAAAACGTATGGAAGAAGATTCTTTTATCCTTCGTTCCCAAGAATTAATCCAGTGGGCAGATCATTTCATCTTTATTTATCCTATCTGGTGGAGTAGTATGCCTAGCCTCATGAAAGGCTGGATTGATCGGGTCTTTACACCGGGGATTGCTTACTCTGCTAATGATAAGGGGAGTTTTATCTGGAATTACCTTAGAGGCAAGCAGTTTAAAAAGTTATTAAAAGGGAAAACAGCCAGTATTTACGCAACCTCCATGGCGCCCACTTGGTGGTACAAAATCTTTTCGGGTCCTATCAACATTCCAGATAGCTATGGCATCTCTGTTTTGAAAAATGCGGTCTTGAATCACTGTGGAATTAAAACTAAGCGCGTGTGCGTACTAGGTGAAGTTGGACTGGATGTGAATACAGCAAGTATGCGTGAAGAGCATCTCCAAAAAGTGGCAGAAGAAGTTAAAAAACTATCATGAAACAAAAAAGTAAGAGACAGAAAACATTAAAAAAACACCAGAAATCAAAGAGAAAGATTGGTCTACTGGACCGCATGAATCTTTGGCTTATGAAGCATACAAAAGTTGCTTTTCTACTTGATGCAAGCGTTCTGTTGTTTTCTGCTCTAGGAATATTATGTCTATTGTACGGGACAACCCTTATTCCAAGTCCCTATCGGGAACTGCATTATAGTTTTCCACTTTATTTAAATATCGTTCTTTGAGTGAATGCATCTTATCATATTTTCCTTCGTACCTTTAGGAAAGACTGGATTTCCTTGCAAAATTTTGCAGAAGTGTTTTTATATCCTAACGGAATTGCTTGTGTATTACAGTGAACGATTGGGATGACCTCTAAAAGAGGAAGAAGATTACTTCTGATATGGGCATTAGACTATCGCTATATCTGTTTTCCCTCGTTACTTATTTTATTTTCTTTCTATGGCTTATTGTGACAATTATAATTTCCAAGTATATTGAAAAGAAAAGAGGACAAAAGGAAATGGGGAAAATTCATTCAAATGAAAAATAACAGAAGAAAATTAAAAAGGAAAAAGAAATTATCCAGGGTAGAGAAGTTCAATCTGTGGTTAGATTCTCATAAGCTGTTGGCTTTCTTAGTGGATTTTACAGTTTACCTAGTCTTAGTAGGGATAGTAAGTATTGTTTTTAGTCAAGTTATCCTTCTTCCAAATCCATATAATCAAATTAATTATATGTTTCCGCTTTATCTTAATATATTCTTTATATTCGGTAGGATGTACGCTTATTATCTGCGAGAGGTTTGTTCAACTAAGAAAAATTTTAAAGATTATCTGGAACCGTTTCTTTACAATTGTTTTATTTTTATAATTCACTTGACAATGGGAATTAAAACACGGACTCACCACGTTTTACCTTCACTCTTATCCCTAGATCACCGCTATATTTGGTTCCCTATAGCAACCTATCTGTTTTTTTTACCGTACCTGCTTTAATGATTTTATTTATGAGATATATTGAAAAGAAAAGGAGTCAATCATGATAAAACATCTAACTATATTTAGGGTAATTTACCTTCTGGTCCTGGTATTCGCCCTGATTCATTTTATCTTAGGCCTCTTTGGTTTAGCTTTTACACCAATCTTGTGGAATTTCTGGTTCTTTGGTCTTTGTTTAACCCTATTTATCCATCCGTGGACTATCTTCTATAAATCTAGAATCTTTCAATGGCATCACCTGATTTTTCAGGCTCTCAGTGGATTCTTTGCTCTTATAATCTGGTTTATGATCTTTTTCATTTTATCCACGGTTCCAGATTCATCTATGCCT
Organism: Streptococcus sp. HMSC071D03; assembly: GCF_001812125.1. Classification (NCBI taxonomy): domain Bacteria; kingdom Bacillati; phylum Bacillota; class Bacilli; order Lactobacillales; family Streptococcaceae; genus Streptococcus; species Streptococcus sp. HMSC071D03. The sequence goes on along the minus strand of NZ_KV807760.1, from coordinate 1,849 downwards.
ATCAATTTAGACTACTATGTGATTAGGGAAAAAAATGAAATCAGAATCATCAGAGGATTCTTACTCCATGAAATTCATGAATATCATGACTTAGTTAATCCTTTGATTATGAAATCTAAAGTTAAGTATGTAGAAAAAAATTAAACATTAGAAAGCGAGTAAATTTATGTCCCGTTCTCAATTAACCATTCTAACTAATATTTGTCTAATAGAAGATCTTGAAAATCAGCGCGTGGTTATGCAGTATCGATCGCCTGAAACCAACCGCTGGTCTGGCTATGCTTTCCCAGGAGGTCATGTTGAAAATGGAGAAGCTTTCGCTGAATCTGTCATTCGTGAAATATACGAGGAAACAGGTCTGACGATTCAAAATCCTCAACTGGTCGGCATTAAAAATTGGCCACTAGATACAGGTGGGCGCTATATTGTCATTTGTTATAAGGCGACAGAGTTCTCTGGGCCCCTTCGCTCTTCAGATGAAGGGGAAGTTTCTTGGGTGCAAAAAGACCAGATTCCAAACTTGGATCTGGCCTATGATATGTTATCTTTAATGGAGATGATGGAAGCTCCGGATAAGTCTGAATTTTTCTACCCTCGCCGTACAGAAGACGATTGGGAAAAGAAAATACTCTAATCCTTTACTAAATAGCCTAACTTGTCCAAGGCCTTCTCGATATAGAGGAGGTCTTGTTCGTTTTCAGCTTCGACTAGGTGATAATGGACGCCATCTGTTAATTCAGAAAGTGGTCTAAAGTCAGACCGTTCGACTTGCTCTAAAAAATGCTGAACGTCACGGCGACAAGAGAGTTTGAGCAAGGTTTCAATTTCCCCGTAGACAGGATGATCAATCAAGGTATTCTGAACACGTCCCCCATTATCGACGATAGCTAGAAGTTCTTGACCGATTTCTTCCATCTCGTGCTTTACTTTAAACAGCTTGTGAACATACGGATTGGTTTTGCTTTCTTTATAAATATAGCCACGATTGGTTGATAAGATAGGAGCACCATCAGCACGCAGTACTGCAATGTCCTGAACGATAATCTGACGGGTTACATGAAAACGGTCTGCTAAAGTTTGACCATTTAGAGGTTTTTGAGACTCCTTTAACAGTTGTAAAAGTGCTTCTTTTCGATTTTTTGTCATATTCTTCTTTCTTAACGCTTAACGGCGTTTTTTCAATGCTTTATAAACAGCCAAAGCTAAGTAATAGTCTACCATACTATGGATAATAGTACCAAATCCAACTAATACAAACAAGACATAGAACATATTTTTTAAGTCAGTTCCAGTACTAGCATAAAAGATCATACAAGCAAAAACTTCAGCAATAGCATGAACCAAACCAAGTACAAAGTTAAAAATCAATGAAGATTTCTTATTATCCAAGGTTTGGGGATGTTTTTGAAGATAGAAAGCACCCAGACTTCCAAAAAAGATATGGGAGAAGGCACGAAGTACGATAACAATCGGATACCCAGCCATGAGAAATCCTAAACTAGAAGCTATAATAACAAAGATAGCCATCCAGGGAGAAAGAAACATAGCGATAAAAATAGCAACGTGACTTCCTAGAGTGTAGGAAGCGGGAGGAATGACAATTTTAAAGGGCATCACCAAAGGAATCAAAATAGCGATAGCTGTCAGTAATGCGGTCAAGGTCATGAATTGTGTTTTCTTTTGTGTATTCATAATAACTCCTTTTTATCTGTATATACAGTTGTATAGTACAATAAAAAATCAAACAAGTCAAGAAGCAAAATTGATTTTTGAGGAGATTATTTTAAAATGAGGAAAAAGAATGCTAAAAAGAAGCTATAGTCAATTGAAACAAGAACAAGACAAAAGA
>NZ_KV807759.1:0-225 GCF_001812125.1 Streptococcus sp. HMSC071D03 | reverse complement strand
AAGTTCCAGTAACTGTTAAAGTAGTAGATCCAAGTACACCAGAAGATCCATCAACTAAGGACTCAGACGGCGATGGCTTGACTGATAAAGAAGAAGCTGAAAAAGGAACAGATCCAAAAGATCCTAAGTCTAAACCAGAATCTAAACCAGAAGATCCATCAACTAAGGATACAGACGCAGACAAGAACACTCCAAAAGCTAAGGACCAAACTGTTAAACCAGGTG
>NZ_KV807758.1:0-239 GCF_001812125.1 Streptococcus sp. HMSC071D03 | reverse complement strand
TTGCTAAGGACGAAGTAGTTCCTAAAGTTCCTACTCAAGCTGATGTAGATACTGCTAAGGCTGAATCAGACAAGGCTAATCAAGATGTAGCTAAACAAAAAGAAGTTGTTGCATCTACGGAAGCAAACATTTCCACTGCTAAAGAAGAGTTGGCTCGTCTTGAGGGTATCGCAGAAGTTAAGGCTCGTAGGTATGAGAACTTCAAGCAACTCAAAGCCGACCATGACGCATACCTTGCT
>NZ_KV807757.1:18172-47843 GCF_001812125.1 Streptococcus sp. HMSC071D03 | reverse complement strand
CATTATGTACTGTTTTAGGTTCATTTTACTATAAGATTTTGAAATTTTATAGTTGATACTCAATGAAAATCAAAGAGCAAACTAGGAAGCTAGCTGCAGGCTGTACTTGAGTACGGCAAGGTGAAGCTGACGTGGTTTGAAGAGATTTTCGAAGAGTATGAGTTTACGAATAAAGAGATGAGAACAAAAAAGGAGGATTGCTGATGTATGTGACAGGTCTTTATCCGTGGTTGATCAAGTGGTTTTTAAAATAAATTTGATTTAATTGTTTATTTTAAAATGATTTCTCGAATAGATAAGTGAGAAGAAAAGGAAGGAGATTGCTTCATGTTTATGCCAATCATGTATCCATGGTTAATTAAGTGGTTTTTAAAATAAATTTGATTTAGCTGTTTATTTTAAAATTATTTCTCGAATAGACAAGTGAGAAGAAGAGGAAGGAGATTAGGAATGATTATTTCAGTTATTTATCCAATTTGGCTTTTAAAATGGTTTAAAGGTTAGAAATCACAAATATAAAAATAAAGGAGAAAACAAATGACAAACTTTGACAAAATGGAACAGAACTTTGCAGCTCTTACGGAAGAAGAGCTAATGGAAGTGGATGGGGGAATTGCTTGGGAGGTAGTCTCTGTGGGAATTGCAATTGGTTGGGGGATTTACCAAGTTGGTGAAGCTGCTGGTAAAACGTTCTACTATATTACTCATCCATAGTTTTTGATAAATATGAGCAAGAAAACATTTTGGATTATACTACTCGTTATTACAATTGTGGTGACTGCCGTTGGTTTAGGATTATCTGCATATAATTACTATGTTTTTGATAGACCTTTTTTCAATAGTACTACTAAAGGACTGTTGTCTGCGTTTGTTATGAGTGTATTGATGATTATTATTGGTGTATTAAAAGAAAACTAATTTTTATTATTAAAATGGAGGATAAACATGTCGAATTTACAAACTATTGAACAAAATTATACTACGTTAAGTGATGTTGAACTGCAAGAAGTCAATGGTGGAGGAGTAGTACTTTTAATTGGTGGTGGTATTTTGTCTGTTGGACTATTAGCTTGGGGTGCGTATAATGGTTATCAGTCGGCATCACGAGGTGGGTAAAAAGCTAGTAAATTCTTTATAAGAAAGCAGGAGTCTGGTATGAAAAAATTTTTATTGGGATTTGCTGAAGGTTATTTTATAGTGTCAGTCATTATCTATATTGCAACGTATTTGATTTTGAAAAAACCGATCAATACCTTGTTTTATCCAGAAAACTATCCAATTCTGCTTGGTCTGTTTTATGTAGGATACAAGTATCAAACAAAAGGAAGTAAGATTGGGAATTGATGAACCATCAAAATGAAGTTTGAGATGAAAGTCGTTCAAGTGTTACAAAAAGCTTGGCTAGAGTTTACTGTATGTTGCAGTTCGATGGTTTATATCATTGTTAGAATAGTCGCTGATGTAAACAAAATAAATCTACCTACATGGTTTGAAAATTTTGACATGCCTACAATTTCACTATTCTTGATAGTATTTATTTTACTTTATAGAAGTGAAGAAAAATGAGATAAAGGTTGATAAAATGAATTTGAACTTTGTGGCTCCAGTATTAGGGCAATCTTGGGGAATGTTGGGGTGTTAAGCTGATGAACTGTAGTCTGATTTTAGTTAGAAAGATATTCGTATGTTTAAAAAAGAAGTGATATTATTAGGCTTGCTTCTACTAGTACGTATTGTACTTTCTATCATGCAAGTTTTAATAGACTATAAACTATTGCTAGGAAAGTATAGTGTAAATTTCATGGAACTTTCAGATTTATTCTCTTATCCCCTACTTTTTTAATCATTTACATAGCGATAAAATATCATGCTATCCAGAAAATAAGAGGTAAAGAAGATAATCAGGATGGAAATGAATAAGACTTTAAAAATCTTTCTAACGTTCCTTTTCTTATTTCTGATGAATATGTTTATTCTCAAGATACTGGCAACTCTGGGATTTCAGCTGACAATGAGTGAAAAGAATTATATTGTACCACCGCTGTTTTCGATTATCGTTTTGTACATGATTGACAAAGGAATTAGGAAGAAAAAGAAATCTTTATAAATATATATTTTAGGTAGGACGTTTGTTCTGCCTATTTTTATGTAGGAAAAAGTGCTGTTCAGGTGCAGTTATTGTTTTTTTAGAAATAATTTTCTTTTTGCTTCTTTGTTTGGATAAAATAATCTTACAAAGTTTTCTTTGGATATTGTTAGGAAAAGGAGTAGGATATGAAATTTGGGAAAAGGCATTATCGTCCTCAGGTGGATCAGATGGACTGCGGTGTAGCTTCATTAGCCATGGTCTTTGGTTATTATGGTAGTTATTATTCTCTGGCTCACTTGCGAGAGTTGGCCAAGACGACCATGGATGGGACTACGGCTTTAGGCTTAGTCAAGGTTGCTGAGGAGATAGGTTTTGAGACGCGAGCAATAAAGGCGGACATGACCTTGTTTGATTTGCCGAATGTAACTTTTCCTTTTGTGGCTCATGTGCTTAAGGAAGGGAAATTGCTCCATTATTATGTGGTGACTGGGCAGGACAAGAACAACATTCATATTGCTGATCCAGATCCTAGTGTTAAGCTGACCAAGATTTCTCGTGAGCGCTTTGCCAAGGAGTGGACAGGAATCACTATTTTTATGGCACCATCTCCGAGTTATCAGCCTCATAAGGAACAAAAAAATGGTCTGCTTTCCTTTATCCCTATATTAGTGAAACAGCGAGGTTTGATTGTTAATATCGTTTTGGCGACCCTCTTGGTGACCTTGATTAACATTGTGGGTTCTTATTATCTGCAGTCTATCATTGATACTTATGTACCAGATCAGATGCGCTCGACACTGGGGATTATTTCTATTGGGCTGGTTATTGTTTATATTCTCCAGCAAATCTTGTCCTACGCTCAGGAGTATCTCTTGCTTATTTTGGGGCAACGCTTGTCCATTGATGTGATTTTGTCCTATATCAAGCATGTTTTTCACCTGCCTATGTCCTTCTTTGCGACACGTCGTACAGGGGAAATCGTATCTCGTTTCACGGATGCGAATAGTATCATCGATGCTCTGGCTTCGACTATTCTGTCAATCTTTTTGGACGTATCTACTGTCTTGATTATTTCAGTAGTTCTATTTTCGCAGAATAGCAATCTCTTTTTCATGAGTTTACTAGCCCTTCCTATCTACACAGTGATTATCTTTGCTTTTATGAAGCCCTTTGAAAAGATGAATCGGGAAACTATGGAAGCCAATGCGGTTCTGTCTTCTTCTATCATTGAGGACATCAATGGCATTGAGACCATCAAGTCCTTAACTAGTGAAAGTTCACGCTACCAAAAGATTGACAAGGAATTTGTGGATTATCTGAAAAAATCCTTTACCTATAGTCGGGCAGAGAGTCAGCAAAAGGCTCTGAAAAAGGTTGCCCATCTCTTGCTCAATGTCGGTATTCTCTGGATGGGGGCTGTTCTGGTCATGGATGGCAAGATGAGTTTGGGGCAGTTGATTACCTATAATACCTTGCTTGTTTATTTTACAAATCCTTTGGAAAATATCATCAACCTGCAAACCAAGCTTCAGACAGCGCAGGTTGCCAATAACCGTCTGAATGAAGTTTATCTGGTTGCATCTGAGTTTGAGGAAAAGAAAACAGTCTCAGATTTGAGCTTGCTAGAAGGAGATATGACTTTCAAGCAGGTTCACTACAAATATGGCTATGGTCGAGATGTCTTGTCGGACATTAATCTAACCATTGCGCAAGGCTCTAAAGTGGCTTTTGTGGGGATTTCAGGGTCAGGTAAGACGACCTTGGCCAAGATGATGGTTGATTTTTACGACCCAAGTCAGGGAGAGATTAGTCTGGGTGGTGTCAATCTCAATCAGATTGATAAAAAGGCTCTGCGTCAGTACATCAACTATCTGCCTCAGCAGCCTTATGTTTTTAACGGAACGATTTTGGAGAATCTTCTCCTTGGAGCCAAGGAAGGGACGACTCAAGAGGATATCTTACGGGCGGTCGAATTGGCAGAGATTCGGGAGGACATTGAGCGCATGCCACTAAATTACCAGACGGAATTGACTTCGGATGGGGCAGGAATCTCAGGTGGTCAACGTCAGAGAATTGCTTTGGCGCGTGCTCTCTTGACAGATGCGCCGGTCTTGATTTTGGATGAGGCAACTAGTAGTTTGGATATTTTGACAGAGAAGCGAATTGTCGATAATCTTATGGCTTTAGACAAGACCTTGATTTTCATCGCCCATCGCTTGACCATTGCTGAGCGGACAGAGAAGGTGGTTGTTTTGGATCAGGGCAAGATTGTCGAAGAGGGTACACATATGGATTTACTGGCTCAGGGTGGATTTTACGCCCATCTAGTGAATAGTTAGAGAGGAGAAAAGATGCAATCAGAATTTTTAGAAAGTGCGGAGTTTTACAATCGTCGTTACCATAATTTTTCTAGTTATGTGATTTTTCCAAGTTTTATCTTATTTTTGTCCCTGATCGTTTTTTCAATCTTTGCACAAAAGGAGATAAGCTTGACAGCTGGAGCTACGGTAGAACCTGCTCGTATCATTGCTACCATTCAGTCTAGTAGTAATAGTAAGATTGTTGCGAATCATTTGGCTGAAAATAAGTTTGTCAAACAAGGAGATCTTCTCGTTCAATACCAAGAGGGAGCAGAAGCGATTCAGGCAGAAAATTATGCTAGTCAGTTGGAAATGCTCAAGGATCAGAAGCTTCAACTGGAGTATTTAAAAGCAAGCCTTCAAGCAGGAAGTGATCAATTTCCTGAAGCAGATAAATTTGGCTATCAGCATAGTTTTTTAGATTATCTAAATCAAGCTGCTAGTCTGCGAAGTCAGGTTGAGCAGCAAAATGCTAGTATATCATCTCAAAATGCAGCAGCTAGCCAAACCCAAGTCGAAATCGGGAACCTCATCAGTCAAACAGAGGCTAAAATTCGCGATTACCAGACAGCTAAGTCAGCTATTGAAACAGGTGCTTCCTTGGCCAGTCAGAATCTAGCCTACTCTCTCTATCAGTCCTACAAGTCTCAGGGCGAGGAAAATCCGCAATCTAAGGCACAAGCAGTTGCGCAAGTTGAAGCACAGCTTTCTCAGTTAGAATCCAGTCTCGCTACTTATCGAGTCCAGTATGCAGGTTCAGGAGCCCAGCAAGCTTATGCATATGGATTAGGAAGTCAGTTGGAGTCATTAAAATCTCAGCAACTAGCTAAGGTAGGTCAGGAATTAACGCTCTTGGATCAGAAAATTCTTGAAGTGGAGTCAGGTAAAAAGATTCAAGGAAATCTTTTAGAGAAGGGGAAAATTACAGCAACAGAAGATGGTGTTCTACATTTGAATCCTGAGCATAGTCGATCTACCATCATTCCAGAAGGAACGATCCTTGCTCACCTATTTCCGCAGTTGGCTAGAGAGAGGAAGGCAAAACTGACAGCTTATATCGGTTCTAAGGAAGTGGCTGATCTCAAGCATGGAAATGAGGTACGATTTACAACAGTAACAGATGCCAATAAGCAGCTAGTGTTGACATCCAAGATTACGAATATCGATACCAGTGCGACTCAGACAGAAAAGGGCAATTTCTTTAAATTAGAGGCAGAGACGGACTTGAGTGCTGAACAGGCAGAAAAGATTCGTTATGGACTTGAAGGTCGTTTAACCATGATTACAGGTAGGAAGAGTTTCTTACGCTACTATCTGGACCGTTTTTTGAAACAAGAATAAAGTTTCTATTTTTAACTCAAATCAATCTTAGAAAATCGCAAATGAAAATTCGTTTGCGATTTTTCTGTACTTTTTCAGATGTGATATCAATTATAGTTCGTAAAACATTTGATTTCTGCTTATTTTTGTGTTAGAATGAGGCCAAGTAATACGAAAGGCGAATAATAAAATGTCCAGTAAACTTATTTATACGGGAAAAGCTAAAGATATCTATACTACAGAAGACGAACATGTGATTAGGTCCGTTTATAAGGACCAGGCTACCATGCTGAATGGTGCTCGTAAAGAGACTATCGAAGGTAAAGGTGTGCTCAATAATCAGATTTCGTCTCTTATTTTTGAAAAATTGAATGCTGCGGGTGTAGCTACTCACTTTATCGAACGTATTTCTGACACAGAACAACTCAACAAGAAGGTTTCAATCATCCCTTTGGAGGTTGTGCTTCGTAACGTGACTGCGGGTTCTTTCTCAAAACGTTTCGGTGTTGAAGAAGGTTTGGATTTAGAAACTCCTATCGTTGAATTTTACTACAAGAACGATGAGTTGGACGATCCATTTATCAATGATGAGCATGTGAAGTTCTTGGATATTGCCAACGATGAGCAAATTGCTTATATCAAGGAAGAAACACGTCGCATCAATGGATTGCTGAAAAATTGGTTTGAACAAATTGGTCTGCGTTTGATTGACTTCAAATTGGAATTTGGTTTTGATAAGGATGGTAAGATCATCTTGGCAGATGAATTTTCACCAGATAACTGCCGCCTTTGGGATGCTGAAGGGCACCATATGGATAAGGATGTTTTCCGTAGGGATTTGGGCAGTCTAACGGATGTTTATAAGATTGTGTTAGAGAAGTTGAAAGACTTGAAATAAGTTGTTTGAAACGGAAAACCTTCGTCTTTCAAGTAAAAGGACTCAGGCTGAGAGTGGGACAGAAATCGGTAATTTGTTAGAATTCGATTTCGTCGTCCCACCTCCGCACAGTTGAGTAGGGCTGTAAAAGCTGATGAAATCAGCGTAGTAGAGCCCACTCAACCACTGCGTCTTGCTTTAAAATCCAACATCAAAAAGAGGGCTAGGACTTTTGTCCCAGACTCACTTCGTAGGGACTTAGGCAGTTTAACGGATGTTTATAAGGTTGTGTTGGAGAAATTGCAGGGCTTGAAGTAATCATTTTGGAACGGAACCCCTTCGTCTTCAATAGCCTGTTTGAATAGAAATAAAGGAACTAAAATGGATAAACGTATTTTCGTTGAGAAAAAAGCTGATTTTCGTGTCAAATCTGACTCTTTAGTAAAAGAGTTACAGCATAATCTTCAGTTGAAAACTTTAAATGATCTTCGTATTGTTCAGGTTTACGATGTTTTTAATTTAGCAGAGGATTTGTTTGCGCGTGCGGAAAAACATATCTTCTCTGAGCAAGTGACCGATACTGTTTTGGATGAAGCCGCGGTTAAGGCTGATCTTGAGAAGTATGCTTTCTTTGCTATCGAAAGTTTGCCTGGTCAATTTGACCAACGTGCAGCATCTTCACAAGAAGCTTTGCTGTTGCTAGGAAGTTCTAGTGAAGTGACAGTCAATACTGCCCAACTTTACTTAGTGAATAAAGATATCGATGCGACTGAACTAGAAGCTGTCAAGAACTACCTTCTCAATCCAGTTGATTCTCGTTTTAAGGACATCACGACAGGGATTGCCAAGCAAGAATTTTCAGAGTCAGACAAGACCATTCCCAAATTGACTTTCTTTGAAAGCTATACAGCGGAAGATTTTACGCGCTACAAGGCCGAGCAAGGGATGGCCATGGAAGTGGATGATTTGCTCTTTATCCAAGACTATTTCAAGTCAATCGAGCGCGTGCCGACTGAGACGGAACTCAAGGTTTTGGATACTTACTGGTCTGACCACTGCCGTCACACGACTTTCGAGACTGAGTTGAAGCACATCGATTTTTCAGCTTCTAAATTCCAAAAGCAATTGCAGTCAACCTATGACAAGTATATTGCCATGCGTGATGAGTTGGGGCGTTCTGAAAAACCGCAAACCTTGATGGATATGGCGACTATTTTCGGTCGTTATGAGCGTGCCAATGGACGTTTGGATGATATGGAAGTGTCAGACGAAATCAATGCTTGCTCAGTAGAAATCGAAGTGGACGTTGATGGTGTGAAAGAACCATGGCTCCTCATGTTTAAAAACGAAACCCACAATCACCCAACTGAGATTGAGCCATTTGGTGGGGCGGCTACTTGTATCGGTGGTGCTATTCGTGACCCATTATCAGGTCGCTCATATGTTTACCAAGCTATGCGTATCTCAGGTGCGGGTGATATTACAGCACCGATTTCGGAAACTCGTGCTGGTAAATTGCCACAACAGGTCATTTCTAAGACAGCGGCTCATGGTTATTCTTCATATGGTAACCAGATTGGGCTTGCGACGACCTACGTTCGTGAGTATTTCCACCCAGGTTTCGTTGCTAAGCGTATGGAGCTAGGTGCTGTTGTCGGTGCAGCTCCTAAGGGCAATGTTGTCCGTGAAAAACCGGAAGCGGGAGATGTGATTATTCTCCTTGGAGGTAAGACTGGACGTGATGGTGTCGGTGGTGCGACAGGCTCTTCTAAGGTTCAAACAGTTGAGTCCGTGGAAACTGCTGGAGCTGAAGTTCAAAAAGGGAATGCTATAGAAGAACGCAAGATTCAGCGTCTCTTCCGTAATGGTGAGGTCACTCGTCTCATCAAGAAGTCCAATGACTTTGGTGCTGGTGGTGTCTGTGTGGCTATCGGTGAATTGGCAGATGGTCTTGAAATTGATCTAGACAAAGTGCCATTGAAATACCAAGGTTTGAACGGTACAGAAATTGCCATCTCTGAATCTCAAGAGCGTATGGCTGTAGTGGTTCGTCCAGAAGATGTAGACTCCTTCATTGCAGCATGTAACAAAGAAAATATTGACGCTGTTGTCGTTGCGACAGTGACTGAAAAACCAAATCTTGTTATGCACTGGAATGGTGAAACGATTGTTGATTTGGAACGTCGTTTCCTTGATACAAACGGTGTACGTGTAGTTGTGGATGCTAAGGTGGTTGACAAGGATGTCAAGCTTCCAGAAGAACGCCAAACATCTGCCGAAACCCTTGAAGTAGATACGCTTGCAGTCTTGGCTGACCTTAACCATGCCAGTCAAAAAGGCTTGCAAACCATCTTTGATAGCTCAGTTGGTCGTTCAACAGTCAATCACCCACTTGGTGGTCGCTACCAAATTACACCAACTGAAGCTTCTGTACAGAAATTGCCAGTCCAACATGGCGTGACAACAACTGCCTCTGTTATGGCACAAGGGTTCAACCCATATATCGCAGAATGGTCTCCTTATCATGGTGCGGCTTATGCAGTCATCGAAGCAACTGCTCGTTTGGTTGCTGCTGGTGCAAACTGGTCTAAGGCTCGCTTCTCTTATCAAGAATATTTCGAGCGGATGGATAAACAAGCAGAGCGTTTTGGCCAACCAGTAGCTGCTCTTCTTGGATCCATTGAAGCTCAGATTCAACTTGGGTTGCCATCTATCGGTGGGAAGGACTCTATGTCTGGTACCTTTGAAGAATTGACAGTGCCACCAACCTTGGTTGCTTTTGGGGTAACAACTGCAGATAGCCGTAAGGTTCTTTCTCCAGAATTTAAAGTCGCTGGTGAAAATATCTATTACATCCCAGGTCAAGCTTTGGCCCAAGAAATTGACTTTGATCTTATCAAGTCTAACTTTGCTAAGTTTGAAGCCATCCAAGCTGATCACAAAGTGACAGCAGCATCAGCTGTCAAATATGGTGGTGTGGTTGAAAGTTTGGCTCTTGCTACCTTTGGGAACCATATCGGTGCAGAGGTAATCTTGCCTGAACTTGAAAGTTCTTTGACAGCTCAATTAGGCGGATTTGTCTTCGCCTCTCCTGAAGAAATTGCTGGAGTAGAGAAGATTGGACAAACAAAAGCAGACTTTACACTGACTGTAAACGGTGTGAAGCTAGATGGACAGAAACTTGACAGTGCCTTCCAAGGAAAACTGGAAGAAGTTTACCCAACAGAGTTTGCTCAAGCCAAAGAACTGGCTGAAGTACCAGCTGTGGTATCAGATGTTGTGATTAAATCCAAAGAAAAGGTTGCAAAACCTGTGGTTTACATCCCAGTCTTCCCAGGAACTAACTCAGAATATGACTCAGCTAAGGCTTTCGAAAAAGAAGGTGCAGAGGTCAACTTAGTGCCATTTGTGACCTTGAATGAAGAAGCCATTGTCAATTCAGTTGAAACTATGGTTGACAACATCGGCAAGGCTAACATTCTCTTCTTTGCAGGTGGTTTCTCAGCTGCGGACGAGCCAGATGGTTCCGCTAAGTTTATCGTCAACATCCTTCTCAATGAAAAAGTCCGTGTGGCTATTGATAGCTTTATCGTCCGTGGTGGCTTGATTATCGGTATCTGTAATGGATTCCAGGCCTTGGTTAAATCAGGTCTTCTTCCATACGGAAATTTCGAGGATGCTAATAGTACTAGTCCAACCCTCTTCTACAATGATGCCAATCAACACGTGGCCAAGATGGTGGAAACCCGTATTGCCAATACCAACTCACCATGGTTAGCTGGTGTGCAAGTAGGCGATATCCACGCTATTCCTGTTTCGCACGGTGAAGGGAAGTTTGTCGTGACGGCTGAGGAATTTGCTGAGCTCCGTGACAATGGACAAATCTTCAGCCAATATGTTGACTTTAACGGCAAACCAAGTATGGATTCTAAGTACAATCCGAATGGTTCTGTCCATGCCATAGAAGGAATTACCAGCAAGAACGGCCAAATCATCGGTAAGATGGGACACTCAGAACGTTTTGAAGACGGACTCTTCCAAAATATTCCAGGAAATAAAGATCAATATCTCTTTGCATCAGCTGTGAAATACTTTACTGGGAAATAAGATTTGCAGATTTTCTAACTAGATAACTATCAGTAAATGTAAAATCAAGTAGATCTAACTTGCTATAATTGCAAATGATTTATTGTTGCGAGTGAAACGAGCTTCTGCCGTATCATTCCGCTCTAGTATCGTTAAGGAATGATACACAAATAAAAATTAGGTATATAGAATGACATACGAAGTAAAATCTCTTAATGAAGAATGTGGTGTTTTGGTATCTGGGGTCACCCAGACGCTGCCAAATTGACCTATTTTGGACTCCATAGTCTTCAGCACCGTGGTCAGGAGGGGGCAGGAATCCTCTCCAATGACCAAGGGAAATTGAAGCGTCATCGTGATATGGGGCTTTTATCAGAAGTCTTTAAAAATCCTGCGAATTTGGATAAATTGGCAGGAACTGGAGCGATTGGGCACGTGCGTTATGCGACTGCGGGAGAAGCTTCTGTAGACAATATCCAACCTTTCCTCTTCCGCTTTCACGACATGCAGTTTGGTTTGGCTCATAATGGGAATCTGACCAATGCAGAATCGCTCAAGCAAGAATTGGAACAAAGAGGAGCGATTTTCAGCTCAACCTCTGACTCTGAAATTTTGGCTCACCTTATTCGCCGTAGCCACAATCCAAACCTGATGGGTAAAATCAAGGAAGCACTCAGTCTTGTTAAAGGTGGTTTTGCTTATCTCTTGATGTTTGAGGACAAGTTAATTGCAGCGCTTGATCCAAACGGCTTCCGTCCTCTGTCAATCGGGAAAATGACGAATGGAGCAGTAGTGGTTTCATCTGAGACCTGTGCCTTTGAAGTAATCGGTGCTGAGTGGATTCGTGATGTGAAGCCAGGCGAGATTGTCATTATTGATGACAATGGCATCCAGTATGACAGCTATACAAACGATACTCAGTTGGCTATCTGTTCCATGGAGTATATTTACTTTGCCCGTCCTGACTCGAATATCCATGGTGTCAATGTCCATACGGCTCGTAAGAGAATGGGAGCTCAACTGGCACGTGAGTTCAAGCACGAAGCTGATATTGTAGTTGGGGTACCAAATTCCTCACTCAGCGCAGCGATGGGCTTTGCCGAAGAATCAGGTCTGCCAAATGAAATGGGTCTCATCAAGAACCAATATACGCAACGGACCTTTATCCAGCCGACTCAAGAATTGCGCGAGCAAGGAGTTCGTATGAAACTGTCTGCTGTTTCTGGTGTCGTGAGAGGCAAACGTGTGGTCATGATCGATGACTCGATTGTACGAGGCACGACATCTCGTCGTATCGTAAAATTGCTGAAAGAAGCAGGTGCTACAGAAGTTCATGTGGCGATTGCTAGCCCAGCTCTGGCTTATCCATGTTTCTATGGAATTGATATTCAGAGTCGTGAGGAATTGATTGCGGCCAATCATACCGTTGAGGAAACTTGCCAAATCATTGGTGCGGATAGTCTGACCTATCTTTCGATTGATGGCTTGATTGATTCTATCGGCATCGAAACAGATGCGCCAAATGGCGGCCTCTGTGTGGCTTACTTTGATGGGAAATATCCAACTCCTCTCTATGATTATGAAGAAGAATATCGTAGAAGTTTGGAAGAAAAAACGAGTTTTTACAAATAAAATTCCCCATTGAAGGAAAGGAAAAGGAAAAAACAAATGACAAATAAAAATGCATACGCTCAATCAGGTGTGGACGTTGAAGCGGGTTATGAGGTTGTTGAACGCATCAAAAAACACGTGGCACGTACAGAGCGTGCGGGTGTTATGGGAGCTCTTGGTGGTTTTGGTGGCATGTTCGACCTTTCAAAAACAGGTGTTAAAGAGCCTGTTTTGATCTCAGGTACAGATGGTGTTGGTACTAAGCTGATGCTAGCTATCAAGTATGACAAACACGATACCATCGGTCAAGACTGTGTGGCTATGTGTGTCAATGATATCATTGCTGCAGGTGCTGAGCCCCTTTACTTCCTTGACTACGTCGCAACTGGTAAAAATGAACCAGCTAAGCTTGAACAAGTGGTTGCTGGTGTGGCTGAAGGTTGTGTACAATCAGGTGCGGCCCTCATCGGTGGGGAAACTGCTGAAATGCCTGGTATGTATGGCGAAGACGACTATGACTTGGCTGGATTTGCTGTTGGTGTTGCAGAAAAATCTCAAATCATCGACGGTTCAAAAGTGACAGCAGGGGATGTGATTCTGGGGCTTGCTTCAAGCGGTATCCACTCAAATGGTTACTCACTTGTTCGTCGTGTCTTTGCGGACTATACAGGTGAAGAAGTCCTCCCAGAATTGGAAGGCAAGAAACTCAGGGAGGTTCTTTTGGAGCCAACTCGTATCTACGTTAAAGCTGTTTTGCCACTCATCAAAGAAGAATTGGTTAACGGTATTGCCCACATCACAGGTGGTGGTTTCATCGAAAATGTGCCACGTATGTTCTCAGATGATTTGGCTGCTGAAATTGACGAAAGCAAAGTACCAGTCCTTCCAATTTTCAAAGCCCTTGAAAAATATGGCCAAATCAAACACGAAGAAATGTTTGAAATCTTCAACATGGGTATTGGTCTCATGCTTGCAGTTAAACCAGAACATGTTGAACGTGTCAAAGAACTTCTCGACGAACCTGTTTATGAAATCGGTCGTATTGTGAAGAAAGATGGCGCAAGTGTGGTGATTAAATAATGGTTAAAAGGATTGCGGTATTTGCCTCTGGCAACGGCTCAAACTTTCAGGTGATTGCGGAACAATTTCCAGTAGAATTTGTCTTTTCAGATCACCGGGATGCCTACGTTTTAGAACGCGCCGAAAAACTAGGGGTTTTATCTTATGCCTTTGAACTTAAAGAGTTTGAGAATAAGGCAGACTATGAAGAAGCCATCGTCGAACTTTTGGATGAACACAAGATTGACTTAGTTTGTCTCGCAGGCTATATGAAAATCGTTGGCCCAACTTTACTAGCAGCTTATGAAGGTCGTATCATCAATATTCACCCAGCTTTTCTCCCTGAATTTCCAGGCGCTCATGGTATTGAGGATGCTTGGAATGCAGGTGTGGACCAGTCTGGCGTGACTATTCACTGGGTGGATTCGGGTGTGGATACAGGAAAGGTCATCAAACAAGTCCGTGTGCCATTCCTTGAAGGGGATACCCTTGATACTTTCGAGACTCGCATCCACGAAACAGAGTACAAACTCTATCCAGAAGTCTTGGATAGTTTAGGGGTGGGGAGAATATAAGAAGTAAATCAAGTTTTGATTTTGCAATATTGCTGGGAGAAAAAATGATTGAGATAAAATTAGTAGATGAGAGCAGTTATCAGGCAGTGCTGGATTTGAAAATATCTGAAGCTGATGAACGAGCACGTTTCGTGTCTCCAAATGTACGCTCTTTAGCTGACGCATGGCTCTACCGAGAGAATGGGGATGTGTTTCCAATGGCAATCTATTGGAATAAGCTTGTAGTTGGTTTTCTCCTGTTGGAAATAGATAAGGATGAAGCGGAATACTTTATCTGGAGGATAATGATTGGTCGGCAGTACCAAGGAAGAGGTTATGGTCGTAAAGCCTTGGAAGTTCTAATCAAAGAGGCCCAGATGGATAGAGTCTGCAGTCATATTGTTGCAGATTATGTGGTTGGAAATGAAAAAATGAAGCACCTGTTGACTAGTTTGGGTTTTCAGGAAGCAGGATTTATAGAAGAAAATAACGAAGTCGCTATGCGCTTGGACTTAAAGAAAGAGGAATAGAATGACGAAAAAAGCCTTAATCAGTGTCTCAGATAAAGCGGGCATTGTTGAATTTGCCCAAGAACTCAAGAAACTTGGTTGGGATATCATCTCAACAGGTGGGACCAAGGTTGCCCTTGACAATGCTGGTGTTGACACCATTGCTATCGATGATGTGACTGGTTTCCCAGAAATGATGGACGGTCGTGTCAAGACTCTCCATCCAAATATTCACGGTGGGCTTCTCGCTCGTCGTGATTTGGATAGTCACCTAGAAGCAGCTAAGGACAATCAGATCGAATTGATCGACCTTGTTGTGGTCAATCTCTACCCCTTTAAGGAAACCATTCTCAAACCAGACGTAACTTACGCTGATGCTGTGGAGAACATCGATATCGGCGGTCCATCCATGCTTCGTTCGGCAGCTAAAAACCACGCTAGCGTGACCGTTGTTGTAGACCCTGTTGACTATGCTGTTGTTCTTGACGAATTGGCAGCAAACGGCGAAACCTCTTATGAAACTCGCCAACGTTTGGCAGCCAAAGTATTCCGCCACACAGCGGCTTATGACGCCTTGATTGCAGAATACTTCACAGCTCAAGTGGGTGAAAGCAAGCCTGAAAAACTCACTTTGACTTATGACCTCAAGCAACCAATGCGTTACGGTGAGAACCCTCAACAAGACGCAGACTTCTACCAAAAAGCCTTGCCAACAGACTACTCTATTGCATCTGCTAAACAGCTTAACGGTAAGGAATTATCCTTCAACAATATCCGTGATGCTGATGCTGCTATCCGTATCATCCGTGACTTCAAAGAACGTCCAACCGTTGTGGCTTTGAAACACATGAACCCATGTGGAATCGGTCAAGCTGACGATATCGAAACAGCTTGGGACTACGCTTATGAGTCTGACCCAGTGTCTATCTTTGGTGGAATCGTCGTTCTTAACCGTGAGGTAGATGCTGCGACAGCTGAGAAGATGCACGGCGTTTTCCTTGAAATCATCATCGCACCAAGCTATACGGATGAAGCGCTAGCCATTTTGACCAACAAAAAGAAAAACTTGCGCATTCTTGCCTTGCCATTTGACGCACAAGATGCCAGTGAAGCAGAAGCAGAATACACTGGTGTTGTTGGTGGTCTCCTCGTTCAAAACCAAGACGTTGTGAAAGAAAGTCAGGCTGACTGGCAAGTTGTTACCAAACGCCAACCAACTGAGACAGAAGCGACAGCCCTTGAGTTCGCATGGAAAGCTATTAAATACGTCAAATCAAACGGTATCATCGTAACTAACGACCACATGACATTGGGTGTTGGTCCTGGTCAAACCAATCGTGTGGCTTCAGTTCGTATTGCTATTGACCAAGCTAAAGACCGTCTTGACGGTGCTGTTCTTGCTTCAGATGCCTTCTTCCCATTTGCGGATAACGTGGAAGAAATCGCCAAAGCAGGCATCAAGGCCATCATCCAGCCAGGGGGCTCAGTCCGTGACCAAGAGTCTATCGAAGCTGCTGATAAATACGGCTTGACTATGGTCTTCACAGGCGTGAGACATTTTAGACATTAAGAAAATAAAAGGGAAGAAAACAGTTTCTTTCCTTTTTTCGCTTTAAAAGCGAAACGAAACAAGATTAAAACGAACGTTTATGGTATAATATTAGTAAATAATTCGCAAAAGAGGTTGAAAGATGAAGCTGTTAGTTGTCGGCTCGGGGGGTCGTGAACATGCCATTGCTAAGAAGTTGCTTGAGTCAAAAGACGTTGAAAAAGTTTTTGTAGCTCCTGGAAATGACGGAATGACTTTGGATGGTCTGGAATTGGTAAATATCTCTATTTCCGAACATTTTAAGTTGATTGACTTTGCAAAAGCCAACGATATAGCTTGGTCCTTTATCGGTCCAGATGATGCCCTTGCTGCTGGAATCGTGGATGATTTTAACCAAGCTGGGCTTAAGGCCTTTGGTCCGACAAGATTGGCGGCTGAGTTGGAGTGGTCTAAGGATTTTGCCAAGGAAATCATGGTCAAATACGGCGTTCCGACAGCAGCCTATGGCACATTCTCGGACTTTGAGGAAGCCAAGGCCTATATCGAAAAGCAGGGTGCGCCTATCGTAGTCAAGGCGGATGGCTTGGCGCTTGGGAAGGGTGTCGTCGTTGCGGAGACGGTTGAGCAAGCAGTCGAAGCAGCTCACGAGATGCTTTTGGACAATAAATTTGGTGACTCAGGTGCGCGTGTGGTTATTGAGGAATTCCTTGAAGGAGAGGAATTTTCACTCTTTGCCTTTGTCAATGGGGACAAATTCTACATCATGCCAACGGCTCAGGACCATAAACGTGCCTACGATAGCGATAAGGGGCCTAACACTGGTGGGATGGGTGCCTATGCACCAGTTCCTCACTTGCCACAGAGCGTGGTGGACACAGCAGTGGAGACTATTGTCAAGCCAGTTCTTGAAGGGATGATCAAAGAAGGTCGTCCGTATCTTGGTGTCCTTTACGCAGGGCTTATTCTGACAGCTGATGGACCTAAGGTCATCGAGTTCAACGCTCGTTTTGGAGATCCTGAAACGCAAATCATCTTGCTTCGTTTAACATCTGACTTTGCACAAAATATTACGGATATCATCGATGGCAAGGAGCCAAACATCACCTGGACGGACAAGGGTGTGACTCTGGGTGTGGTTGTCGCATCCAACGGTTATCCGTTAGACTATGAAAAAGGTGTCAAGTTGCCATCCAAGACAGAAGGCGACATTATCACCTATTATGCAGGGGCTAAGTTTGCGGAAAATAGCAGAGCACTGCTATCAAACGGTGGACGTGTCTACATGCTCGTCACCACAGCAGACACCGTTAAAGAAACCCAAAACACTATCTATCAAGAACTCGCTCAACAAAAAACAGAAGGCCTTTTTTACCGAACCGATATCGGAAGCAAGGCCATAAAAGATTAACAGCTACTAAATTTGTCATGGCGAGCGAAAGCGAGCCAAAGTACGATAATGGTCGCCGTGGTGAAAAGACCAGAACAATTTCTGTTCTGGTCTAGGGAAACTTTGAGACCTTAGGCTCAAAGTTTAGGAATGAAACCGAAGGTTTGCTTCCGTCCCTACCACCTAAGACCATTATCAAAAAAGAAGAAAAAAGGAAAAATTATGACTAAACCAATTATTTCCATCATCATGGGCTCAAAATCCGACTGGGCAACCATGAAAAAAACAGCAGAAGTCCTAGACCGCTTCGGTGTAGCCTACGAGAAGAAGGTTGTATCTGCCCACCGCACACCAGACCTCATGTTCAAGCATGCCGAAGAAGCGCGTAGTCGTGGTATCAAGGTCATCATCGCAGGTGCTGGAGGCGCAGCCCACTTGCCAGGAATGGTAGCTGCCAAAACAACTCTTCCAGTCATCGGCGTGCCAGTCAAATCTCGTGCCCTTAGTGGCATGGATTCACTTTACTCTATCGTGCAGATGCCGGGTGGAGTACCTGTTGCGACCATGGCTATCGGTGAAGCAGGAGCGACAAACGCTGCCCTCTTTGCCCTCCGTCTCCTTTCAGTAGAAGATCAGGCTATCGCGACAGCATTGGCAGATTTTGCAGAAGAGCAAGGAAAAATCGCAGAGGAGTCGACAAATGAGCTCATCTAAAACAATCGGAATTATAGGTGGCGGCCAGCTGGGTCAGATGATGGCCATTTCTGCTATCTATATGGGGCACAAGGTCATTGCGCTGGATCCTGCTGCGGATTGCCCAGCCTCTCGCGTGGCGGAAATCATCGTGGCGCCTTATAACGATGTAGACGCTCTCCATCAGTTGGCTGAGCGTTGCGATGTCCTCACCTATGAGTTTGAAAATGTCGATGCCGACGGTTTGGATGCTGTCATCAAGGATGGACAACTCCCTCAAGGGACAGACCTGCTTCGCATTTCCCAAAATCGGATTTTTGAAAAGGACTTTCTCTCAAACAAGGCTCAAGTCACTGTAGCACCTTACAAGGTTGTGACCTCAAGCCAAGATTTAGCAAATATGGACCTATCGAAAAACTATGTCCTCAAGACTGCGACTGGTGGCTATGATGGCCATGGACAAAAGGTCATTCGCTCAGCAGCAGATTTGGCAGAAGCCTATGCGCTAGCTGACTCAGCAGACTGCGTTTTGGAAGAATTTGTCAACTTTGATCTTGAAATTTCTGTTATCGTTTCTGGGAATGGCAAGGACGTGACAGTTTTCCCGGTTCAGGAAAATATCCACCGCAACAATATCCTGTCTAAGACCATCGTGCCAGCCCGCATTTCGGATCGTTTGGCAGAGAAAACCAAGGCTATGGCAGTGCGAATCGCAGAACAACTGAACCTCTCTGGGACCCTTTGCGTGGAAATGTTTGCGACAGCTGATGACATCATTGTCAATGAGATTGCCCCACGCCCACATAACTCTGGCCACTATTCAATCGAAGCCTGCGACTTCTCCCAGTTTGACACCCATATTCTTGGTGTTCTCGGAGCACCATTGCCAGCCATCCACCTCCATGCTCCAGCTGTTATGCTCAATGTCCTCGGCCAACACGTCGAGGTTGCTGAAAAATATGTGACAGAAAATCCAAGCGCCCACCTCCACATGTATGGTAAAATAGAAGCAAAGCACAACCGCAAAATGGGACATGTGACTTTGTTTAGTGATGCGCCG
Organism: Streptococcus sp. HMSC071D03; assembly: GCF_001812125.1. Lineage (NCBI taxonomy): Bacteria > Bacillati > Bacillota > Bacilli > Lactobacillales > Streptococcaceae > Streptococcus > Streptococcus sp. HMSC071D03. The sequence continues at coordinate 28,689 of NZ_KV807757.1, read as the reverse complement.
GATAGTGTGGAAGAGTTTGGGGAGTAAGACAGGACCCTAATTACAATGTCCGTTGTCTTACCCCTGCAAGGTTGACTAGGTTTGTCGTAGCTGATAAAGTCAGCAAGAGAAGCCAGTCAACTACTGCTGAAAGGGATTGATTTTTAAGTGGAAATAGCGATTTTAGGACTTGGAGTTATCGGGACTACTTATGCTTATGCTTTTCAAAAAGCAGGTCATCAAGTGGAACACGTACTTAGAGATAGTAAGAAAAACAATGCTCCCAAGGAGTTGTTGGTTGATCTGCTAGATGGCCGTTATCATTCCAAAGGTGAGAACAAACACGACACCTATGAGGTTCGTGTGGCAGAAGTTGATTCGGAATATGATTTTATTTTTCTCAGTGTGCGCCATGGGTTTGTCAAAGAAGCTGTGGAGACCTTGCGAAAAAATAATATCAAAGGCACTCTCGTTTTCTTCTGCAATTTCTGGGATACTCAAAAAGAGGTCCAAGAGTGGGCAGGGGATTACGACTATATTCTGGCCTTTCCGACAGCGGGCGGTCACATGCAAGAGGACCATTTGGATGGTGTCTTGTTTGATCATTTAATGCTAGAAGGTGAGCAAAAAGCACACATTTCTAACTATGGTGATCTGACGACTTTACTGACTTCTGCAGATTTGAAGTGGGAAGTGCCTCATGATATGGTCGAGTGGATTTGGATTCACATGGCGATTAATGCAGGTGTCACTTCGACAGCTGCGCGTTCGGGGAATTTGGAAAATCCAGAACAGCTGGCTCTGAACTTGATGAATAGTTCTTCGGAATTATCATTGGCCATCAAGGCCATTCGAGAGGCTTTGAAAGTCGTAGAAGCGCGTGGTGTAAATTTGAAGCTTTATAAAGCTGAACTCTTACCTTACAAAATTCCCGCTTGGATTGCAGGAAAAGCCATGAAAATCATGTTTGCGAAAAATGAGCTGACCCGAAAAATTATGACCTTGCACAATGATAAGCAGGACATCTTCTACTGTTGTCAAAGTGTTTATCAGACCGGTCAGGAGTTAGGTGTGAAGATGCCTATTCTGGAAGCAAATATGAAGGGTCTTTCGATTTAGGAGGTTTTATGATTCAACTCATTGTCAACGCATTTGTTGAAAAAGAGAAGACCGGAGCAGTCGTCGAAGTCTTGTATGCTAGTAGCGATCATGAAAAAGTGAAAGCTAAGTATGAAGAGCTGACTGCTCAGTATCCTGATAACTATTTAGCTATCTATGATCTACCGCTTGATACGGATTTGAATACACTCAATCATTATCCATCTGTGTGGATTGGGAAAGAAGAATTTGAATAAAGTGATTGCCGTTTGCTAACTGATGTGAAACATCAAAAGAAAGGAAAATAAAACAATGATCGAACGTTACTCTCGCCCTGAGATGGCGAACATTTGGAGTGAAGAAAATAAATACCGTGCTTGGCTTGAGGTGGAAATCTTGGCTGACGAGGCATGGGCTGAGTTGGGGGAAATCCCTAAGGAAGATGTGGCTTTGATTCGCGAGAAAGCGGACTTTGACATCGACCGTATTTTGGAGATTGAGCAAGAGACTCGTCACGATGTGGTTGCCTTTACACGTGCGGTTTCTGAAACGCTTGGCGAAGAGCGCAAGTGGGTTCACTATGGTTTGACTTCTACCGACGTGGTGGATACGGCCTACGGTTACCTCTACAAGCAGGCCAACGACATCATCCGTCGTGACCTTGAAAACTTTACCAACATCATCGCTGACAAGGCTAAGGAGCACAAGTTCACTATTATGATGGGGCGTACCCATGGTGTTCACGCTGAGCCGACAACCTTTGGTCTTAAATTGGCGACTTGGTACAGTGAAATGAAGCGCAATATCGAGCGTTTCGAGCATGCGGCTGCTGGTGTTGAAGCTGGTAAGATCTCTGGTGCGGTTGGAAACTTCGCCAACATCCCACCATTTGTAGAGGAATACGTCTGCGAAAAGCTGGGTATCCGTGCTCAAGAAATCTCTACACAGGTCCTTCCTCGTGACCTTCACGCTGAGTACTTTGCGGTTCTTGCTAGTATCGCGACTTCTATCGAGCGTATGGCAACGGAGATCCGTGGTCTCCAAAAGTCTGAGCAACGCGAAGTGGAAGAGTTCTTTGCTAAGGGCCAAAAAGGGTCTTCAGCTATGCCTCACAAACGCAATCCTATCGGTTCTGAAAATATGACTGGGCTTGCGCGTGTTATCCGTGGCCATATGATTACAGCCTATGAAAACGTTGCTCTCTGGCACGAACGCGACATTTCCCATTCATCAGCTGAGCGCATCATCACACCGGATACAACCATTTTGATTGACTACATGCTCAACCGTTTTGGAAATATTGTCAAAAACTTGACAGTCTTCCCAGAAAACATGATCCGCAACATGAACTCGACTTTTGGTCTTATCTTTAGTCAGCGGGCTATGTTGACCTTGATTGAAAAAGGCATGACCCGTGAGCAAGCCTATGACTTGGTGCAACCAAAAACAGCTTACTCTTGGGACAATCAAGTAGACTTCAAACCCCTTCTCGAAGCAGATCCAGAGGTGACATCACGCCTCACACAAGAAGAAATCAACGCAATCTTCAACCCTCTTTATTACACTAAACGAGTGGATGATATCTTTGAACGTCTTGGTTTAGGATAATTAGAATAAAAATCAAATTTCTATTACTCCATTTATAGGAGTAGCAGAACTTCGATTTTTCTTGTTTATTAAAGCTTTTTTGCTAAAAAGATTCCCAATATTTTAGTAAAATTTAAAACAAATTTATACTCAATGAAAATCAAAGAGCAAACTAGGAAGCTAGCCGCAGGCCGTACTTGAGTACGGTAAGGCGACGCTGATGTGGTTTGAATTAGTATTAATCGATCTTCATTGACATATAGAAAATACAGTTTTGATTGGATATAATAAGCATTGAAAAAGCCCAAGCGATGAGGCTCAGACTTTTAATGTTTAGTGATCGCGATCACATGAGATAAATTTAATCTTATAGAAATCAGAACGTTTGTAAGTTTCAATGTATTCCAACACTTGGCCGGTTGACTCAAGTTTAGTTGTCTTGGTTTGGAGAACAGTTGGGAATTGAGCGTCGATTCCTAGGATAGAAGCAGCATGTTCTGGAGTTGGAAATACAATTTCATTGATTTCTTCAAAATGCTCGTCATTCATGTGAATGTGGTAGTCCAATTTGAAACGATTATAGATAGAACTATAGTATTCAAGATTTGGATAATTTGCATTGATGTATTGTTCAGGGATATAAGATGTGTGGTAGATATAAGTAATACCGTTAGATTCACGGATACGTTCGATTTTGTAATAAAATTGATCGCCACGCAATCCCAATTTTTCTAAGTAGTTAAGATCGTTACCGCGTTCAATAGAAAGAACAGTGACTTTATCGTCCTTGGTTTCAAAAATTTCTACATCAGAAAATTCTACGAGTTTGTGCTTGCGAGCTCGAGCCACAAAGGTTCCCTTACCTTGTTGACGGACAATATAACCGTCTTTAGCAAGGTCGTTTAAGGCGCGAACAACAGTGATTGAACTTACGTCATACATTGCAATCAACTCTGCTTCAGTGTAGAACTTGTCGCCACTTGCAAATTGACCTGAAATGATTTTGTTTTTTAATTCATCTTTGATATATTGATACTTTGGAATTGCCATATTTTCACCTCATTTTTTCCTTCTTCATCTTCGATTTTACCATAAATAGTTTGAAAATGATAGTAAATAATGTGAAAAAATAAAATAATAGGCTAAGCGATTGACTTATTTATTTTTTACTATTAAAAATTCAGGAAATCAAGTAATTTAGGTGGAAAAAATTTAATATAAAATACTTTTTACAAGAATTTTAGAAAAGAATTCAGTAAAAAAAGAAAAAGTTTAAATAATTTTCGAAAAATCTATTGACAATATGGATTCATTAGTTTATCATTTAATATAACAATAAATGAAAGCGCAAACGAAAAAGTATGGGGTGGTAAAATGACAAGGTTTAAAATTGAGGATGATTTTTACCTAGATGGGGAACCATTCAAAATTTTATCTGGTGCCATTCATTATTTTAGAATTCCTGAAGAAGACTGGTATCATTCATTGTACAATCTCAAGGCTTTAGGTTTTAACACTGTTGAAACCTACGTCGCTTGGAATTTGCATGAGCCAACTGAGGGAAACTTCAATTTTGGTGGCAATCTTGATATTGAAAAATTTCTTCAGACAGCTCAGGACTTAGGCTTGTATGCTATTGTTCGACCATCTCCCTTTATCTGTGCAGAGTGGGAATTCGGTGGTTTACCAGCATGGCTTTTAACTAAAGACATGCGAATCCGTTCTTCTGATCCAGCCTTTGTTGAAATGGTAGGACGTTACTACGATTATTTACTTCCGCGTCTTGTTTCAAGATTGTTGGACAATGGCGGTAATATCCTCATGATGCAGGTTGAAAATGAGTACGGTTCATACGGTGAGGACAAGACCTACTTGCGTGAGATTCGCCGATTGATGGAAGAACGTTCAGTGACTTGTCCGCTCTTTACATCTGATGGCCCATGGCGAGCAACTCTGAAAGCTGGAACCTTGATTGAAGATGATCTCTTTGTAACAGGGAACTTTGGCTCGAAAGCTAACTTCAACTTTTCGCAAATGCAAGAGTTCTTTGATGAGTATGGCCAGAAATGGCCACTCATGTGTATGGAATTCTGGGATGGATGGTTTAACCGATGGAAAGAACCAGTCATCACGCGTGAGCCAGAGGAGTTAGCAGAAGCCGTACATGAGGTGCTAGAGCAAGGCTCTATCAACCTTTATATGTTCCACGGTGGAACTAACTTTGGTTTTATGAATGGTTGTTCAGCTCGAGGAACTATTGATTTACCACAAGTAACATCTTATGATTATGACGCTCTCCTTAATGAAGCTGGCAATCCAACTGCTAAATACATGGCAGTTAAAGAAATGATGGCTACTTATTATCCTGAGTATCCACAATTAGAACCGCTTTACAAAGAAAGCATGGAAGTTGAAAACATTCCATTGGTTGAGAAAGTTTCTCTATTTGAAACCTTAGATAGTTTAACAACTCCAACTGAAAGTCTCTATCCTAAGAAAATGGAAGAGTTGGGACAAAGCTACGGCTACCTTCTCTATCGTACAGAAGCTAGTTGGGACGCAGAGGAAGAACGCATCCGCATCATTGATGGACGCGATAGAGCTCAGCTGTTCGTAGATGAGAAATGGGTCGCAACTCAGTACCAAACTGAAATTGGAGAAGATATCTTCTATCAAGGAGAAAAGAAAGCGCTCTCTCGTTTTGACATCCTTATTGAAAATATGGGGCGTGTCAATTACGGGCATAAGTTCCTAGCAGATACACAACGAAAAGGGATTCGTACAGGTGTCTGCAAAGACCTACACTTTATGCTGAATTGGGAACACTATCCGCTTCCACTAGATAATCCTGAAAAGATTGATTTCTCAAAAGGATGGACAGAAGGACAACCTGCCTTTTACGCCTACGACTTTGAAGTTGAGGTGCCAAAGGATACCTACTTAGACTTATCTGAGTTTGGCAAAGGGATTGCCTATGTCAATGGCCGTAATCTAGGCCGTTTCTGGAATGTTGGTCCAACCTTATCACTTTATATTCCACACAGCTATCTCAAAGAAGGTGCTAACCGTATCATTATCTTTGAAACTGAAGGGGATTATAAAGAACACATACATTTAACTCGTAAACCTACACTAAAACACATAAAGGGGGAAAACTTATGACAATTGTAGGATGCCGTATCGATGGACGTTTGATCCACGGACAAGTAGCCAATCTTTGGTCTGCTAAACTCAATGTTTCACGCATCATGGTCGTTGACAATGAGGTTGTGAACAATGACGTTGAGAAGAGCGGATTGAAACTTGCAACACCACCAGGTGTAAAACTTAGTATCTTGCCGGTTGATAAAGCTGCAGCCAATATCCTTGCTGGCAAATATGACAGCCAACGTCTCTTGATTGTAGCACGCAAACCTGACCGTTTCCTTGGTTTGGTTGAAGCAGGCGTACCGCTTGAAACAGTCAATGTCGGCAACATGTCTCAAACACCAGAAACTCGTTCTATCACACGTTCAATCAACGTTGTAGATAAAGACGTAGAAGATTTCCACAAATTGGCGGAAAAAGGTGTAAAACTTACTGCTCAAATGGTTCCAAATGATCCAGTTTCAGACTTTTTGAGCTTATTAAAATAGGAAAAAATTTTTAGGAGGTCATTGTTATGATACAATGGTGGCAAATTTTACTTCTCACTTTGTACTCAGCTTATCAAATCTGTGATGAGTTGACGATCGTTTCTTCTGCAGGTTCCCCTGTATTCGCTGGTTTCATTACTGGTTTGATCATGGGAGATTTGACAACTGGTTTGCTTATCGGTGGTAACTTGCAGTTGTTTGTCCTTGGGGTTGGTACCTTCGGTGGTGCTTCTCGTATCGACGCAACTTCTGGTGCGGTTCTTGCAACAGCATTCTCAGTTTCACAAGGGATTGACGCACCTCTTGCAATTACAACAATTGCGGTTCCTGTAGCGGCACTTTTAACTTACTTCGACGTACTTGGTCGTATGACTACTACATTCTTCGCACACCGTATTGATGCTGCGATCGAACGCTTTGACTACAAAGGAATCGAACGTAACTACCTTCTTGGTGCGCTTCCATGGGCTGCTTCTCGTGCCCTTCCAGTATTCTTCGCCCTAGCTTTCGGTGGAGAATTCGTACAAGCAGTTGTAAACTTTGTTAAAGAATTCCAATGGGTTGCAGACGGTTTGACTCTTGCAGGTCGTATGCTTCCAGGTCTTGGATTCGCTATCTTGCTTCGTTACCTTCCAGTTAAACGTAACCTTCACTACCTTGCTATGGGATTCGGTTTGACAGCTATGTTGACTGTTCTTTACTCATACGTAACAGGTCTTGGTGGAGCAGTTGCTGGTCTCATTGGCACTCTTCCTGCTGAAGTTGCAGAAACTATCGGTTTTGCTAACAACTTCAAAGGATTGTCTATGATCGGTATCTCTATCGTAGGTATCTTCCTTGCAGTTGTTCACTTCAAAAACAGCCAAAAAGTTGCTGTAGCAGCACCTTCTACACCATCAGAAAGTGGGGAAATTGAAGATGACGAATTCTAATTACAAATTAACAAAAGAAGATTTTAATCAAATTAACAAACGTAGCTTGTTCACTTTCCAATTGGGATGGAACTACGAACGTATGCAAGCATCAGGTTACCTTTACATGATCTTGCCACAATTGCGTAAAATGTATGGAGATGGAACTCCTGAGTTGAAAGAAATGATGAAAGTTCATACTCAATTCTTCAACACTTCACCATTCTTCCACACAATCATCGCTGGTTTTGACCTTGCCATGGAAGAAAAAGATGGCGTTGTCTCAAAAGATGCGGTTAATGGTATCAAGACAGGTTTGATGGGACCATTCGCTCCTCTTGGAGATACTATCTTTGGTTCACTTGTACCTGCTATCATGGGATCTATCGCTGCAACAATGGCTATCGCTGGTCAACCTTGGGGTATCTTCCTTTGGATTGCAGTTGCAGTAGCGTATGACATCTTCCGTTGGAAACAGTTGGAATTTGCCTACAAAGAAGGGGTTAACCTTATCAACAACATGCAAAGCACTTTGACAGCTTTGATTGAAGCTGCATCTGTACTTGGTGTCTTCATGATGGGTGCTCTTGTAGCAACAATGATCAACTTTGAAATTTCATACAAATTGCCAATCGGTGAAAAGATGATTGACTTCCAAGACATCTTGAACTCAATCTTCCCACGCTTGCTTCCAGCAATCTTCACAGCCTTTATCTTCTGGTTGCTTGGTAAGAAAGGTATGAACTCTACAAAAGCTATCGGTATCATTATCGTGCTTGCCTTGGCACTTTCTGCCTTTGGTAAATTTGCACTTGGAATGGGCGCATAATTTATGACTAAATCATTGATTTTAGTGAGTCACGGTCGTTTCTGTGAAGAACTTAAAGGTAGCACAGAGATGATTATGGGTCCACAAGACAACATTCATGCAGTAGCTCTTCTTCCAGAAGATGGGCCAGAAGATTTTACTGCGAAATTTGAAGCTGCTGTTGAAGGTTTGGATGATTTCCTAGTCTTTGCTGACCTCCTTGGTGGAACACCATGTAACGTGGTGAGCCGTCTGATTATGGAAGGTCGTGACATCGAACTTTATGCAGGAATGAATCTTCCAATGGTGATTGAATTTATCAATGCGAGCCTAACTGGCGCTGATGCAGATTATAAGAGTCGTGCTTCAGAGAGCATTGTCAAAGTTAATGATTTATTGGCAAGCTTCGATGACGATGAAGATGAATAAGGTGTAATAACGGAAATACTGTTAGAACATATTTCATAGAATATAAATGGGAATGGGGCTTACTCCCATTCCCATATTTTAAATAAAAAACAATATAATAATAGATTAGAGGAACTCAATGCTAGATTATACAAAAGAAGAATTGCTTGAGTTGGGAGCAGAAATCACAACTCGCGAAATTTACCAACAACCAGACGTTTGGAAAGAAGCTTTTGAAGTTTATCAAGCACGACGTGATGAAATTGCAGCCTTCTTACAAGGAATTGCTGACAAACATGACTACATCAAAGTTATCCTGACTGGTGCTGGAACTTCTGCTTATGTAGGTGATACTCTGGTTCCTTACTTTAAAGAAGTTTATGATGAACGTAAATGGAATTTTAATGCTATCGCGACAACTGATATCGTAGCAAACCCACAAACTTATTTGAAAAAAGATGTGGCGACTGTTTTGGTATCATTCGCACGTAGCGGAAACTCGCCTGAGAGTGTAGCAACCGTTGACTTAGCAAAAGCTTTAGTTGACGAACTTTACCAAGTAACAATCACATGTGCGGCTGAAGGGAAATTGGCTCTTCAAGCTCATGGTGATGACCGCAACCTCTTGCTCTTGCAACCAGCTGCTTCCAACGATGCTGGATTTGCGATGACTTCAAGCTTCACTTCAATGATGTTGACAGCGCTCTTGGTATTTGATCCGACAGACTTTGCTGTTAAAGCTGAACGTTTCGACGTGCTATCTAGTTTAGCTCGCAAAGTTCTTGACAATGTGGCAGATGTCAAAGAGTTGGTTGACCTAGACTTTAACCGAGTGATTTATCTAGGTGCAGGTCCATTCTTTGGTCTGTCTCATGAAGCACAGCTTAAAATTTTGGAATTGACTGCTGGTCAAGTAGCGACTATGTATGAAAGTCCAGTTGGCTTCCGTCATGGTCCAAAATCTTTGATCAATGAAGATACAGTTGTTTTGGTATTTGGTTCAACCACAGATTACACTCGCAAGTATGATTTGGACTTGGTTCGTGAAGTTGCAGGCGACCAAATTGCTCGACGTGTTGTTCTCTTGAGTGATCAAGCCTTCGGCCTTGAAAATGTGAAGGAAGTAGCACTTGGATGCGGTGGGGTTCTGAATGATGTTTACCGTGTCTTCCCTTACATCGTTTATGGTCAGTTATTTGCTCTCTTGACTTCACTTAAAGTTGGTAACAGACCAGATACACCATCACCTACAGGTACAGTTAACCGTGTAGTTCAAGGTGTCATTATTCACGAGTTTGAAAAATAAGGAGTTATTTATGAGTAAATTAAAATTAAGCCCAAATAAACGTGCTTGTATGCAAAAACTCTCTGATGAGAATGGTATCATCTCAGCTCTTGCTTTTGACCAACGTGGTGCTTTGAAACGCCTTATGGCTCAATACCAAACAGAAGAGCCAACAGTAGCTCAAATGGAAGAACTTAAAGTATTGGTAGCGGATGAATTGACAAAATACGCTTCATCAATGCTACTTGACCCTGAGTACGGACTTCCAGCTACAAAAGCTCTTGATCCAAATGCAGGTCTTCTCCTTGCTTATGAGAAAACAGGATACGATACAACAAGTACAAAACGCTTGCCAGACTGCTTGGACGTTTGGTCTGCAAAACGTATCAAAGAACAAGGTGCAGATGCCGTTAAATTCTTGCTTTACTATGACGTAGATAGCTCTGACGAACTCAACCAACAAAAACAAGCCTACATTGAACGTATTGGTTCTGAGTGTGTAGCTGAAGATATTCCATTCTTCCTTGAAATCTTGGCTTACGATGAAAAGATTGCGGACGCAGGTTCTGCAGAATACGCTAAAGTAAAACCACACAAAGTTATCGGTGCTATGAAAGTCTTCTCAGACCCACGCTTCAACATTGATGTCTTGAAAGTAGAAGTTCCAGTTAACGTGAAATACGTTGAAGGCTTTGGTGATGGCGAAATTGTTCATACACGTGAAGAAGCAGCTGCTTTCTTCAAAGCACAAGATGAAGCGACTAACCTTCCTTACATCTACTTGAGTGCAGGTGTATCAGCTAAAC
>NZ_KV807757.1:9413-18072 GCF_001812125.1 Streptococcus sp. HMSC071D03 | reverse complement strand
GTGGACGTGCAACATGGGCTGGATCAGTTGAAGCTTATATCAAAGATGGTGAAGCAGCAGCTCGCGAATGGCTTCGTACAACTGGATTTGAAAACATTGATGAACTCAATAAAGTACTTCAAACAACAGCTACTTCATGGACTGAACGTGTAGAAGCATAGATCAGAAATAGAAGAAACGACTTTTGTTAATAAAATATCTATGGTTTCTTGACAAAGGTGTCTGTAAATCATAAAATAAAACCATAGAGAGTGAATGCGCTTTCTATGGTTTGTTTACTTAATTGAATTAGAAAAAGGAGAGAAGGATGAAAGCATACACAGAACGTGTATTTGGGAAAGTTGATGGCAAGGATGTCCTCGCTTACCGTTTTGAAACGGAGGCAGGATACCAACTGGAAATCATGACTTATGGAGCAACAATTCTACGCTATGTAACTCCAGATAAGGCTGGAAATTTTGCCAATGTTATCCTAGGTTTTGACGATTTTGAAAGCTATGTGGGAAATAGCCCTAAACATGGAGCAAGTGTAGGTCCAGTTGCAGGTCGTATTGCAGGAGCGACTTTCGAACTTAATGGTAAGACCTATGATCTTGAAGTCAACAATGCTAGCAACTGTAACCACAGTGGCTCAACTGGTTGGGATTCTAGCTTGTTTGAGCTAGTTGAAGTGAATGATAATGGTTTGACTCTTTACACAGAAAGAGCAGACGGGACAGGAGGTTTCCCTGGAAATCTTAAGATCTGGATTAGCTACAACTTGGAAGAAAGTGGTGCCTACGAAGTTAGTTACAAGGTAACGACAGACCAGGATACCTTGGTCAATCCAACTAACCATAGCTACTTTAACTTATCTGGTGATTTCACGCAGACAGTTGACCGCCATGTATTCCAATTGAATACAGAGGGGATTTATCCAATTGCTCCTGATGGTGTTCCAGCTAAAGCTCCAGATGCTAATCGTGATGTGGTCAAACATATCTATAATGGTGCCTTGTTGAAGGATATCTTTGCAGAAGAAGATGAGCAAATCCAACTCGTATCTGGTTTGGACCATCCATTTGCTCTGCCTGCAGGACATGATAATGCTGGTTTCCTCTATGACCAGGGTTCAGGTCGTTTCTTACTCTTTAAGACAGAAGCACCTTGCTTTGTAGTTTATACAGCAAACTTTGTGGATGAGAGTGTCATCATCGCTGGTCAGCCGATGATTCAGCACAATGGGATTGCTCTTGAAGCACAGGCTTTACCAGATGCTATTCATAGTGACCTTAAAGACCAAGTCATCCTAAAAGCAGGTGAAACTTTCACCAGCAAAACTCGTTACGAGCTTGTCGTGAAATAATAAAAATTCTCTGAAGTCATTCGATTTCAGAGAATTTTTTCTTATTCTTCATCTGGTGTGAGAATCATCGGAATGATGATTGGTTCACGTTCAGTATTTTCGTAAAGGAATGGTCGAATAGCGTTTACGATAGCGCCATTGACAGACTGGACGCTGGCATCTTTGTTTTTCAAAGCGATACGAATAGCATTGAAAAGGATGCGTTGGCTTTGACGGATCAAGTCACCAGATTCGCGCATGTAGACAAATCCACGGCTGAGAATATCTGGTCCAGATAGGATCATCTGAGACTTGAAGTCAACGGTTGCGACAGCAAGTACAACACCATCTTCAGATAGATCGCGACGATCTTTAAGCACAGCTGCACCGATTTCGCCGATACGATTTCCATCGACGTAGATATCCTGAGCATTGAAATGGCCTGCGATACGGGCAGAGTTTGCAGTGAGGGCAAGCACATCACCATTACTCATGATAAAGATATTGTCCTTCTCTACGCCAGTATCCACCGCTAGCCCAGCGTGAACTTTCTGCATGCGGTATTCACCGTGAACAGGCATGAAGTATTTTGGCTTAATCAAGCGGAGCATGAGTTTTTGCTCTTGCTGGCCACCGTGTCCAGATGTATGGATGTTGTTAATCTTACCATGGATGACTTCAACACCAGCTTCTGAAATGATGTTAATCAATTTGTTAACGCTAGTGGTGTTTCCTGGAATTGGGCTAGATGAGAAGATAACAGTATCACCAGGTTGGAGTTGCACTTGACGGTGAGTTCCGTTAGCGATACGAGAGAGGGCTGCCATTGGCTCACCCTGACTACCTGTACAGAGGATGAGAACCTCACCCGCAGGATAGTCTTTGATTTCATTTGGCTCGATAAAGGTTCCCTTAGGCGCCTTGATGTAACCAAGTTCAATCCCGTTGACAATGGCCTTTTCCATAGAGCGCCCAAAGACAGCAATCTTACGCCCTGTTTTAACAGCAGCATCAGTAGCTTGTTGGAGACGGAAGATATTTGAGGCAAAGGATGCAAAGATGATGCGTCCCTCGATACCTTGGATAATCTTCATGATCGACTGGCCGACAACCTTTTCAGAGTTTGTAAAGGTTGGCACTTCAGCATTGGTCGAGTCAGAGAGCAAACAAAGTACTCCATCTTCACCTAGAGCTGCCATGCGGTGCAAGTCTGCAGGTTCCCCAACTGGTGTAAAGTCAAACTTGAAGTCTCCCGTACAGACGATTTTCCCTTGAGGTGTGTGGATGACAATTCCCAATGGCTCTGGAATCGAGTGGGTTGTTCTAAAGAAAGTTGCTTTAAGGTTTTTAAAGGTCAACTCCGTGTTGTGGTTGATTTCGTGAAGTGTAGCGTTGCGTAAAAGTCCATGCTCTTCGAGTTTTCCACGGATCAAGGCAAGGGCCAGTGGACCTGCATAGATAGGGATATTGGCTTGCTTAAGCAAGAAAGGAATCCCACCGATATGGTCCTCGTGTCCGTGTGTAATCAAGAGAGCCTTGACGCGGTCGATATTTTCTACAATGTAAGAGTAATCAGGGATAACGTAGTCGATACCGAGAAGGTCATCCTCTGGGAATTTAATCCCTGCATCAACGATGATGATTTCGTCTTGATATTCGATACCATATGTGTTCTTTCCGATTTCTCCTAGACCACCAATGGCAAAAACGCCGACTTCTTCTGGTTTAAGAGTGTAGGCCATATTAGAACTCCGTAATTTCGAATGCGCCAGTTTCTTTTTCGTAGTCTAGCAATTTGTCAGACAAGCGTTCGATAAACTCGATATTATATTCTGGACGGTTTTCTTCTACAAGTTGGCGAGCAGCGATACGTCCTTCAAGTTCTGAACTAGCATCGATGTCCAAGTAGAGTGAGCGTGTTGTTTCACGACGTGGGCTGCGTTCTTTTGTTTCTTGATAAAAAACTTTGTAAATCATATGTTTCCTTTCTTCTTTCAGGTCAGCTATATTCAAAAATGCTCTGTTTGAAGCTGGTTTGATTCCAGTTCATTTTTTGTCTTTATTGACCTTGATTCGTTACAATTATTTCAATTATAACATAAAAAGGGGAATTAGTAAAAGCAGGAAACATGAAAGTAAGGAGCTTGAAATACGTTTCATTTTACCTTATATAAGTATTTGAAGACATCAGAAGCAAGTGCTATAATAAAGTCATAAGAGACATTTCCATATCAAGGAGGTTGAAAGATGAATAACCTATTTACTTTTGCTATCGGCATTCGTTTGGTAGCTTTTATGATTTTTGTTGCCTGTGTTTACGGAGGAAATGTTTTATATACTCGGCTAGAGCATCGGAAAACCAAGTTCCTTTGGAAGATTGGCTTCGTGACTCTGTATTCGTTTTTCCTTCTCCTTGTGACTTATGTGGTCTGGTTTGTATTTTACTTTGGCTTGAATACTTAAGTACTTATCCTGTCAATTTGGCAGGACATTTTTGTTTCAAGACAAAGAAAATTCCCATGCGTCAGCTTTTGTAGTATAATAGTAAACAGACAAAAAGATAGGAATGTGTTATGAAAGTATTAGCTTTTGATACGTCCAGCAAGGCTCTTTCTCTAGCTATTTTAGAGGACAAGCAGCTTCTTGCTGAGACCACGATTAATATCAAGAAAAATCACAGTATCACTCTGATGCCTGCTATCGATTTTTTGATGGGTAGTCTAGATTTGACACCCAAGGATTTGGATCGAATCGTCGTGGCAGAGGGGCCAGGTAGCTACACAGGTTTGCGAATCGCAGTAGCGACTGCCAAGACTTTGGCTCATACCCTGAACATCGAGTTAGTTGGGATGTCTAGCCTTTTAGCCCTGGTACCGAGCCAGCAGGAAGGTTTGGTTGTCCCTTTGATGGACGCACGCCGTAACAATGTGTATGCAGGATTTTATGAAAATGCCCAGCCAGTCTTTCCAGAAGCGCACCTATCTTTTGAAGAGGTGTTAGAAAAAGTCAAGGATGCTGATCAGGTAACCTTTGTTGGTGAAGTGGGTGCCTTTGTCGAGCAGATTCAAGAACAATTGCCACATGCCAACTACCAAGAAACCTTGCCAAATGCAGCTAATCTTGCTCTTTGGGCTTGGGACAAGGAAGCAGACTCCTTGCATGATTTTGTGCCGAATTACCTTAAGCGTGTCGAAGCTGAGGAAAACTGGCTCAAGAATCACACCGAGTCGGGCGAGTCTTACATTAAACGCCTATGATAGAGATTAAACGAATCCAACAGCAGCCTGACTTGGATCAAGTCATCTACGCTGTTATGGTAGATGTGTATCCCGTCAGTCCTTGGACGCTGGAACAAATCCAAGCAGACCTGTCCCAAGACCAGACCTGGTATGCTTTAGCCTACGATGGGATAGAAGTGATAGGTTTTCTAGCTGTTCAGGAAAATATCTTTGAAGCAGAAGTCTTGCAAATCGCTGTCAAAAAAGCCTATCAGGGTCAGGGGATTGCGTCAGCCTTGTTTGCAACATTACCGATAGACAAGGAGATTTTTCTCGAAGTCAGAAAGTCAAACCAACGAGCGCAAGCATTTTACAAGAAAGAAAATATGACGATCATCGCTGAGAGAAAGGCCTATTACCATGATCCAGTTGAGGACGCCATTATCATGAAGAGAGAAATAGATGAAGGATAGATATATTTTAGCATTCGAGACATCCTGTGATGAGACTAGTGTCGCCGTCTTGAAAAACGACGATGAGCTCTTGTCCAATGTCATTGCCAGTCAAATTGAGAGCCACAAACGTTTTGGGGGCGTAGTACCAGAAGTAGCTAGCCGTCACCATGTCGAGGTCATTACAGCCTGTATCGAGGAGGCACTAGTAGAAGCAGGAATTACCGAAGAGGACGTGACAGCTGTTGCGGTTACTTATGGACCAGGCTTGGTCGGAGCCTTGCTAGTTGGTTTATCAGCTGCCAAGGCTTTTGCTTGGGCGCATGGCCTTCCTTTGATTCCTGTGAACCACATGGCTGGCCACCTCATGGCGGCTCAAAGTGTGGAACCCTTGGAGTTTCCCTTGCTAGCCCTCTTAGTCAGTGGTGGGCACACAGAGTTGGTCTATGTGTCTGAGGCTGGTGACTACAAGATTGTTGGAGAGACCCGAGATGATGCGGTTGGTGAGGCCTATGATAAGGTCGGCCGTGTCATGGGCTTGACCTATCCAGCAGGTCGTGAGATTGATGAGTTGGCTCATCAAGGTCAGGATGTTTATGATTTCCCTCGTGCCATGATTAAGGAAGATAATCTGGAGTTTTCATTCTCAGGTTTGAAATCTGCCTTTATCAATCTTCATCACAATGCTGAGCAAAAAGGAGAAAGGCTGTCTAGAGAAGATTTGTGTGCTTCCTTCCAAGCGGCTGTCATGGATATTCTCATGGCAAAAACCAAGAAGGCACTGGAGAAATACCCTGTTAAAACCCTGGTTGTGGCTGGTGGTGTAGCAGCTAATAAAGGTCTCAGAGAACGCTTAGCAACCGAAATCACTGATGTCAAGGTCATCATTCCTCCCCTGCGACTTTGCGGAGACAATGCAGGCATGATTGCCTATGCTAGCGTTAGTGAGTGGAACAAAGAAAACTTTGCAGACTTAGACCTCAATGCCAAACCAAGTCTCGCTTTTGATACCATGGAATAAAGAGTCAGCTTTGAGCTGGCTTTTTTGCTAAAATATTTTATAATATGTTAAAAAAGTAAAAAGTTTTTACGAATAGAATAGTAAAGGGAAGTTTGTCTATGATTGAAAAACAGGAATTAGGAGAATTTTACAAGGAATTGCGCCTGGCAAGAAAGCTCAAGCAGTCAGATGTAGCTTGTGCTGGACTAACAGCCTCTCAGCTATCCAAGTTTGAACTAGGGCAGTCCATGCTGTCTGCGGATAAGTTGATCCTAGCGATCCAAGGGATCAATGTGACCTTTGATGAGTTTGGGCACAAGCTCAACAACTACCAAGAATCTCCACATATGCGATTTGGTAGAAGGATTGTGGATCGCTTTGTCCATCAAGATATAGCTGGCTTAGAACAATTGTTGAAAGAAATTGAGCAAGAACAGATGGCGCAGACTTATCGCCGTTTGAACTCTATTGTGATTAAAGATGCTATCCATTCACTAGATAAAAGCTACCCACTAGCAGAGGAGGATAGCGAGTTTTTAACTACCTACCTCTATGCTATCGAATCTTGGACCTGGTTTGAACTCTATATTTTTTGCAATACTATGCCCTTCTTGAGTAATCAAGATCTGATCTTTTTATCGACCTCTTTGCTTGAAAAAACCAAGGAATTTAAAGAGTTAGTGCACAATCGATTGTATTTGAAAGGTGGTTATCTCAATATCATCTCAGAGCTCATGGAGCGCAAACTTTTCTCTTACATCCCAATCTTTGAAGCCGAGTTGGAGAGTATGCTTCGCCCGTATGATGTTTTTGAGAAATTACTGTGGCAGTTTTTAAAGAAAATGAGTGTTTTCCTTCAGACCAAGGGAAGCAATCAAAAAGAGATTGAACACTTTATCCAATCTCTGCAAATATTAGAAAATCCACAATTAACAGCCCTTTTTGAATTACGCTTACAGCAATACAAAGCACTTATTGATTAGCTAGAAATCGCAAATGTGAAATTGCCATCAGAAAAAATGTCAAATATGCGATTTTCTAAAATATATAAGTTTTCGTGTTATACTGTCCATATATAGCAAATCCTAGGTCGCGGAAGTGGTTTACGAATAAAATAATTGAAGGAGTGTAAATAATGTTGAATTTACAATTTGCAGAAACAATGGAACTAACAGAAGTGGAGTTGGAGACAGTTTATGGAGGAAACCTTGTGGTTAATCCAGGCAATGGTGGTGGAATTGCTTTACCGATTTGGGGAGGCGGAGGTATTGGACCAAGCCCTTACGGAGCTTTTGATTGGATGAAAGGACTCTGGGTAGGTTTGGCTGAAAGAAGACGCAAATAAAACTTAAAAGGATCAACTATGAAAAGGAAAGAAACGAAATTTTATCTAGAGACCATTTTAGTGCTCGTGTCCTATTACTTGATTTTTAATCTTGTAGCAAAATTAGACTCAGTGAACCAGTTATCCGATTTTGGATTTTATGGGATGCAAATTTTATTGATAGTAATTGAGGGAATTGTTGCTACTGTCATTCTTGTAAAGAGTCAACGTTGGAAAGAGTACGGTCGATTCCAGTTTCGTTGGTCCTATCTGGGTATCTTCTTTCTTTCCTTTATGTTGATGTTTTTGTGGGTAAATACAACGACTCGGATCTTTCCTAGTACGCAAAATGGGAGTGCAATTGTGAAAGAAGCAGCTAATTTGACAGGAATTAGTTACTTTATAACGCGCATTTTATATGGTAGTCTCATTGCTCCGATAGTTGAGGAGTTAGTTTTCCGTGGACTTCTGATGACAGCCCTATCTAAATTTAAAAAATACTATATTGACGTCATCATTTCTTCCACACTCTTTAGTCTCATCCATGTTTTACAATATGGATGGGTGTTAACAGACTTCATCGTTTATGCAGGAGCAGGTCTGATACTCTGTATGCTCTTTTGTTATACACGTTCAATTTATTGGTCAATGGCACTCCACATCTTGTGGAATAGCTTTTTAATTATCGTCAGCTTATTGGTGTTTGGATTTTAGAAAGGTGAAATATGAAAAAGATAATCTCACGCTACTACTTTTTTGTAGCCATGCTACTGGTCATAGCTTACCAGGAGTTCAGTGGTCTAGTTTTATACAGCGACTTTGCTGCTGGTCTATCTAAATTTGGCTATTATTTTTCGGATATGATGTTGAACTTTCTTGTGGTTCTGCTTGTTTTTATTTTTATGGTAGGGGCAGGAAAATGGCAACAAATCAACAGTAGAAAATTTAAAGGGTCCTATCTTTTCTATTCTTTTTTAGCTTTTCTTGCTTTATTTATTTGGAATTTCATTAAATTTTTCCTATTCCCACCTACTCAAAATGGACTTGCTTACCAACTCGCTGCTCCGACTTTTACAGGCGCTACGGCATTTTTGATGTATTTTTTCTATCCTGTGATTGCAGGTCCCATTTTTGAAGAGATGATTTATCGTGGATTGGTGATGACGGCCTTGGAAAAAGGGAAAAAATGGGGACTAGATGTACTTGGTTCGGCTGCATTATTTTCAATCTTACATATCAGTAATTATGGTTGGGTCTTGACAGACTTTTTCGTATATATGGGCGGCGGTATTATATTTGCGGTCTTGTTTAGAGTGACAAAGTCTATTTATTGGCCTATTG
>NZ_KV807757.1:0-9313 GCF_001812125.1 Streptococcus sp. HMSC071D03 | reverse complement strand
AGTCTATTTATTGGCCTATTGGACTGCATATAGTCTATAACGGTATTGGGCATCTACTTCCTTTGTTGTTTTAGAGGATTTTGAGAATCATAAATCAAGGGATGAGTCCTCGTCGTGGTGCTTTTGCTTGGGCTGTAGATCCAACAGGTGAGTTGTTTAAGCGTAGTAGAAGATAGGATACTATAGGAGTTGATTAAATGAAGAAAATGAAAGAAATGAAATTTCACCTAGCAACTGGCTTGTTGCTTTTGACCTATTACCTCATTTTTAATGTCATACCAGACTTAGATTTTACTGTAGCTTTGTCTGATGAGATCTACTATGTGTTCCAGGTTTTATTCGTACTTATACTGGGAACTGTATCTACAATTATTTTTGTCAAAAGTGAACATTGGAAAGAGTATGGTCGTTTCCAGTTTCGTTGGTCTTACCTAGGTGTTTTCTTTCTTTCTTTTTTCTTATTATTTGTGTGGGCAAATCTAGCAACACGTATCTTTCCTCGTACGCAAAATGGAAGTACGGTAGTGGAAGTAGCCACCAGTTTGACAGGAATTAGCTATTTTATTACGCGTGTACTTTACGGTAGCCTTATCGCACCTGTAGCAGAAGAAATCGTGTGTCGTGGTTTTTTGATGACAAGCTTGTCTAAATTTAAAAACTACTATATTGATGTTCTTGTTTCTGCTACCATATTTGGCGCTATGCATGTTCTACAGCATGGTTGGATAACGACAGATTTCATACTATACTTTGTAATGGGCTTGATATTTTGCATGATGTTTCGCTGTACACGCTCTATTTATTGGACCATAGCTTTACATGTTTCATGGAATACCTTCTTGCTCATTGTTAGTTTATTGGTGTTTGGATTTTAGAAGGGTGATATATGAAAAAGATAATCTCACGCTACTACTTGTTTGTAGCCATTCTACTTATCATTGCGGACCAGTTCTTCATCCGTCTGGTTTTACACAGCGACTTGGCTGCTGGTCTATCTGATTTTGCATTTTATCTATCGAGGCTAATGTTGCATTTTCTTGTGGTTCTACTTATTTTTATTGTTATGGTTTGGTCAGGGAAATGGCAACAAATCAATAGCAGAAAATTTAAAGTGTCCTATCTTTTCTATTCCTTTTTAGCTCTTCTTGCTTTTTTTGTTTGGAATTTTATTAAATTTTTCCTATTCCCACCTACCCAAAATGCAATTTCTTATCAACTAGATCTTCCTACTTTTACAGGTCCTACTGCATTTTTGATGTATTTTTTCTATCCTGTGATTGCAGGTCCCATTTTTGAAGAGATGATTTATCGTGGATTGGTGATGACCGCTTTGGAAAAAGGGAAAAAATGGGGACTGGATGTGCTCGGTTCGGCTACTTTATTTGGAATTCTGCATATCAGTAGTCATGGTTGGGTCTTGACAGACTTTTTCGTATATATGGGTAGTGGTCTAATAATGGCAGTCTTTTTTAGAGTGACAAAGTCTATTTATTGGCCTATTGGACTGCATATAGTTAATAATGCCATTGCTCAAATTTTACTCTTGCTGTAATTTTACTTGCTGAGTAATATTGGTCTATCCTTGGGGAATGCTTCCCATTTGAATTTAAAAAGGAGTTGTGATGAAAGTATTTATTCAAAATAGAGATTTTAGGCAATTAACCATCAACCAGTGGATTTCAACGATTGGGGATACGATTTTTTATCTGGCATTTCTGAATTATGTGGCAGATGCATCTTTTGCCCCTTTGGCGATTTTACTCATTACGATTTCAGAAACCCTTCCTCAAGTTCTACAAATCTTTCTGGGAGTTTTAGCGGATTTTCAACATCATCGTGTCCTAAAATATACAATTATTAGTTTTGCAAAATTTTTGCTTTACTCTATAGTGTCCCTATCGCTTTCAGGGCAGTCCTTTTCCTTGTTATTAGTAGCATTTATTTGTCTGATTAACCTCTTGTCTGACACATTGAGTTATTTTTCAGGCGCCATGCTCACTCCGATTTTCATTAGAATTATTGGAGAAGACCATCTGGCAGAAGCTATTGGATTTAAACAGTCAACTGTTAGTTTAGTGAAAACAATCAGTAATATTTTAGGAGGAGTCTTATTAGGTATTCTATCCATCCAGTTTATTTCCTTACTGAACGCTCTTACCTTTTTAATCGCATTTTTAGGTATCCTATTCATAAAAAATGATCTCTTGAAAGTAGAAAAAACGATTAGCTATCAAGAAGGACTCTCTGTAAAATCCTTTTGCCAGCATTTGGTCCAGTCATCGAAATTGATATGGAAGATGAATCAGGTACTCTTAGTTTTGTTTATTATCTCTATTAGTCAAGCAGTGATAAATGTTACAGTTCCTGTCTCTACTCTGTTTTTGAGGAATCAGCCCTTTTTGAATTTACAAACAGGTCAATCTCTTGCCTTGTTATCCACTCTTGAATTAGTAGCCCTTATTGTCGGAAGTCTTGTGAGTGGCTATCTGAAAAATACGATTTCTATAAAAACAGCTCTATATGCCTCACTTGTTATCCAGTTGCTTCTTCTAGTAGGATTTGCCACAGTTCGTTTTGACTGGATTCTTATCTTTAGTGCCTTGGATGCCTTTTTCGCAGGTATTCTCTCTCCTCGATTACAGGAACTCATTTTTAAACAAATACCTGAGGAGTCAATGGGAGCAGTTCAATCCTCTATTGGCGCCATTACGGTTGTTTTACCTAGCTTATTTACAATAGCTTTGGTAACCATTGCTACTAGCTTTGGAACTCTGGCAGTTAGCTTTGTTTTATTGCTATTCCTTCTAGTTGCCTTTACCATGCTCCTAAATATCCGTGAAAGTGTTTAGCGGAGAATTTGTATAATATATGTTTGAGACTGGCCTCCCAGTCTTTTTCTGTTCTTGTCAGTCAGCAGACTTTTTTCTATTTTACGAATATGTTATAATAATGTTTGCTGTGACTGTTTGAAAAGCAGCTGCTGAAGGAATGATTAGTGAGGAAGTCTATGAAAGAAAAAGGATTTTGGGAGGGTGTGCAAGCTGCGGTACCGACGGCTCTGGGATATGTCAGTATTGGTCTGGCCTGTGGGATTATTGGTGCGCCTTATGTGACACCTGTTGAGATGGGCTTGATGAGCCTCTTTGTTTATGCTGGGAGTGCCCAGTTTGCCATGATAGCCTTGATTGCAGTTCAAGCTCCAGTAGCTGCTATTGCCATGACGGTCTTTTTGATTAATCTGCGTCTCTTTTTGTTGAGCTTGCACGCATCGACTTATTTCCGTCATACCAGTCTCTGGCAAAATATTGGTATGTCTAGTCTCTTGACGGATGAGACTTACGGCGTTTTGATGGGCGAGTTGGTGCATACGGATAAGGTTAACCCTATGTGGATGCACGGGAACAACCTTAACAGCTATGTAGCTTGGTTTGTGGGAACAGTTGTCGGAACTGCTCTAGGTGGACTTCTACCAAATCCAGAAATTTTTGGCTTAGATTTTGCCCTAGTGGGTATGTTTATTGGGATTTTTACTTCCCAGTTTCAGATTATGCAAAAACGGATTTCTTTGCGCAATCTCTTCATAATTTTAGCAGTTGTAGCTGTATCTTTCTTTTTGCTCTTGACGGTGGTGTCTCAGTCATTAGCTGTCTTGTTTGCGACCTTGCTAGGTTGTACCATGGGGGTGGTCTTGGATGGTCAGTAAGTATATTTTAATGGCAATCGTCTTTTCTGGTTTGGTGACTTGGATTCCAAGAATGATTCCTTTCATCCTAGCCAAGTACAAGGGTCTGCCGCCTATTGTCGAGCGCTTTTTGAAATTTCTACCAGTTTCTATTATCTTTGCATTGATTTTATCAAGCGTGGTGACAGGAAAAGTTGGAAGTCTCCCGCAGATAAAGTGGTTAGACTTTTTAGCAGTCTTTCCAACGGCTTTTGTGGCCTTTCGTTATCGTAATCTGGTGGGGACCGTTCTCTTTGGGGTGGTCTTGATAGCAGTCCTACGTTTGGTCTTTTAATCAGCCATAAAGAAAACCTATCACAAATATAGAAATCATATAATAGCGTAATTCCTTTTTTTCTGTTAAGATAAGATTGTATTCTATTTTGGAGGAAATATCATGAAAAAAATCGTTAAATATTCATCACTTGCTGCCCTAGGGCTTGTAGCCGCAGGTGTATTGGCAGCTTGCTCAGGTGGTGAAAAGAAAGATGCTGCATCTGGTGAAGCAACATCTGGTAAAAAAGAAATCGTTGTAGCAACCAACGCGTCACCAAAACCATTTAACTATGAAGAAAACGGTGAGTTGACTGGTTTTGAGATTGAGGTTGTTCGCGCTATCTTTAAAGACTCTGACAAGTATGATGTCAAGTTTGAAAAGACAGAATGGTCAGGTATCTTTGCAGGCCTTGACGCAGATCGTTACCAAATGGCAGTTAACAACATTAGCTATACAAAAGAACGTGCAGAAAAATATCTTTACGCAGCACCAACTGCTAAAAATCCTAACGTTCTCGTAGTTAAGAAAGATGACAACAGCATCAAATCGCTTGATGATATCGGTGGAAAATCTACTGAAGTCGTTCAAGGAACAACATCAGCTAAACAGTTGGAAGAATACAACAAACAACACGCAGATAACCCAACTGTTCTTAACTATACAAAAGCTGACTTCCAACAAATCATGGGACGTTTGAGCGATGGACAATTTGACTACAAGATTTTTGATAAAATCGGTGTAGAAACAGTTATCAAAAACCAAGGTTTGGATAACTTGAAAGTCATCGAACTTCCAAGCGACCAACAACCTTACGTATACCCACT
The DNA here is from genome assembly GCF_001812125.1 of Streptococcus sp. HMSC071D03. NCBI lineage: Bacteria > Bacillati > Bacillota > Bacilli > Lactobacillales > Streptococcaceae > Streptococcus > Streptococcus sp. HMSC071D03. The sequence continues at coordinate 4,491 of NZ_KV807757.1, read as the reverse complement.
TCTTGCAAAAGGTCAAGATGAATTGAAATCATTTGTTGACAAACGCATCCAAGAACTCTACAAAGACGGAACGCTTGAAAAATTATCTCAACAGTTCTTTGGTGGTTCTTACCTTCCAGCAGAAGCTGACATCAAATAAGTTTGTAAATCATCCATTCTCTCGTAGATGGATGATTTTGTAACTTTTAGACATATAGTTTAAAACTATATATCTGACTATCTAATAACAATTTGTGAAATCAAACAAATTGTGAGATACTAGTACGGTATTATTTTTAAAGGAGAACGAATCATGAAAATCAAAAAATGGTTAGGCGTAGCAGCTATCGCTACAGTAGCAGGCCTTGCACTTGCAGCTTGCGGAAATTCAGACAAGAAAGCAGACAATGCAACTACAGTTAAAATTGCGACTGTTAACCGTAGCGGTTCAGAAGAAGCACGCTGGGACAAAGTTCAAGAATTGGTTGAAAAAGACGGAATTAAATTGGAATTCACAGAGTTTACAGACTACTCACAACCAAACAAAGCAACTGCTGATGGTGAAGTAGACTTGAACGCATTCCAACACTATAACTTCTTGAACAACTGGAACAAAGAAAACGGTAAAGATCTTGTAGCGATTGCAGATACTTATATCTCACCAATCCGCCTTTACTCAGGTAAAAACGGAGAAGAAAACAAGTACACTAAAGTGGAAGAAATCCCAGCAAACGGAGAAATCGCTGTACCTAACGATGCTACAAACGAAAGCCGTGCGCTTTACTTGCTTCAATCAGCTGGCTTGATTAAATTGGATGTTTCTGGAACTGCTCTTGCAACAGTTGCTAACATCAAAGAAAATCCAAAGAACTTGAAAATCACTGAATTGGACGCTAGCCAAACAGCTCGTTCATTGTCATCCGTTGATGCTGCTGTTGTCAACAACACTTTTGTTACAGAAGCAAAATTGGACTACAAGAAAGCACTCTTTAAAGAGCAAGCTGACGAAAACTCAAAACAATGGTACAACATCATCGTTGCGAAAAAAGATTGGGAATCATCACCTAAAGCTGATGCAATCAAGAAAATTATCGCAGCTTACCACACTGACGAAGTGAAAAAAGTCATCGAAGAAACTTCAGACGGCTTGGATCAACCAGTTTGGTAATAAGATATAAGAGGTGGGAGAGAATTTTCCGCCTCTTGCTTTTATATAGAGACTAAAGAAAAGGAATATTCACTTGTATTGATTCCAAAGGTACAAGTCCTAGTAGAAAGGTAGAGAGAAAATGGTTTTCCCTAGCCAAGAAGAACAAATTGAAAAATTTGAAAAGGATCATGTGGCCCAGCATTATTTTGAGGTTTTGCGTACCTTGATTTCTAAGAAGTCGGTCTTTGCCCAACAAGTCGGCCTTAAAGAGGTGGCTCGTTATCTAGGCGAGATTTTCAAGCGTGTAGGGGCTGAAGTTGAGATTGATGAGAGCTACACAGCACCTTTTGTGATGGCACATTTCAAGAGTTCACGACCAGATGCTAAGACCATCATTTTCTACAACCACTATGATACGGTACCAGCTGATGGTGACCAAGTGTGGACTGAGGATCCTTTTACTCTTTCTGTTCGCGATGGTATTATGTACGGACGAGGAGTTGATGATGACAAGGGGCATATCACTGCACGACTTAGTGCGCTGAGAAAATACATGCAAGATCATGACGATCTCCCTGTTAACATCAGCTTTATCATGGAAGGGGCAGAGGAGTCAGCCTCTGTTGACTTGGACAAATACCTAGAAAAGCACGCAGATAAGCTACGAGGCGCTGACTTGTTAGTCTGGGAACAGGGAACCAAAAATGCCTTGGAGCAATTAGAAATCTCAGGTGGTAATAAGGGAATTGTGACCTTTGATGCCAAGGTCAAGAGTGCTGATGTGGATATCCACTCCAGCTATGGTGGCATTGTGGAGTCAGCTCCATGGTATCTCATCCAAGCATTGACTAGTTTGCGAGCTGCAGATGGGCGTATCTTAGTTGAAGGTTTGTACGATGATGTGCAGGAGCCGAATGAACGTGAGTTGGCCTTGGTTGAAACCTATGCCCAACGCAATCCAGAGGAAATCAGCCAGATTTATGGCTTGGAATTGCCACTTTTACAAGAGGAGCGTACAGCCTTCCTAAAACGTTTCTTTTTTGAGCCAGCCCTTAATATCGAAGGGATTCAGTCAGGTTATCAAGGTCAAGGAGTTAAAACGATTCTACCAGCAGAAGCTAGCGCTAAGCTAGAAGTCCGCTTGGTTCCAGGACTTGAACCCCATGATGTTTTGGATAAAATCCGGAAACAACTAGACAAAAACGGCTTTGATAAGGTAGAATTGTACTATACCTTGGGTGAGATGAGCTATCGGAGCGATATGAGTGCGCCAGCCATTCTTAATGTGATCGAGTTGGCCAAGAAGTTCTATCCACAGGGCGTTTCAGTCTTGCCGACTACAGCTGGGACAGGACCTATGCATACGGTCTTTGATGCCTTAGAAGTACCCATGGTTGCCTTTGGGCTTGGAAATGCTAATAGCCGAGACCATGGTGGAGATGAAAATGTGCGAATCGCCGATTATTACACCCATATTGAATTAGTAGAGGAGCTGATTAGAAGCTATGAGTAGAGATATTATCAAGTTAGATCAGATCGATGTGACTTTTCACCAAAAGAAGAGAACTATCACAGCGGTCAAGGATGTGACCATTCACATCCAAGAAGGGGATATCTACGGAATCGTTGGATATTCTGGAGCAGGGAAATCAACCCTAGTTCGTGTTATTAACCTCTTGCAAAAGCCATCTGCAGGCAAAATTACCATTGATGACGATGTGATTTTTGATGGCAAAGTGACCTTGACGGCCGAGCAGTTGCGTCGTAAACGTCAAGATATCGGAATGATTTTCCAGCATTTTAACCTGATGAGCCAGAAAACAGCAGAGGAAAATGTAGCCTTTGCCCTCAAACACTCTGGTCTCAGCAAGGAAGAAAAGAAGGCTAAAGTAGCTAAACTGCTTGACTTGGTTGGTCTTGCGGACCGTGCCGAAAACTACCCTTCACAGCTTTCTGGAGGTCAAAAACAACGTGTGGCTATTGCGCGTGCCTTGGCAAATGATCCAAAAATCTTGATTTCAGATGAGTCAACCTCTGCCCTTGATCCGAAGACAACCAAGCAGATTTTGGCCTTGCTGCAAGATTTGAACCAAAAATTAGGCTTGACTGTTGTCTTGATTACGCATGAAATGCAGATTGTCAAAGACATTGCTAACCGTGTAGCAGTTATGCAGGATGGGCATTTGATTGAAGAAGGAAGTGTCCTTGAAATCTTCTCAGATCCTAAACAACCTTTGACTCAAGACTTTATCTCAACAGCGACAGGTATTGATGAAGCTATGGTCAAGATTGAGAAGCAAGAAATCGTGGAACACCTATCTGAAAACAGTCTCTTGGTGCAACTCAAGTACGCAGGCGCTTCAACAGACGAGCCACTTTTGAATGAATTGTACAAGCACTACCAAGTAACGGCCAATATCCTTTACGGAAATATTGAAATTCTTGATGGGACTCCTGTTGGTGAGCTAGTAGTTGTCTTGTCAGGAGAAAAAGAAGCTTTGGAAGGTGCCCAGGCAGCTATCCGTGAGGCTGGTGTGCAACTAAAAGTATTGAAGGGAGGGCAGTAAGATGGCAGAATTGATTAAATCATACTTACCAAATGTCTATAAGATGGGCTGGTCAGGTCAGGCAGGCTGGGGAACAGCTATCTACTTGACTCTTTATATGACGGTTCTTTCCTTTATCATCGGAGGTTTCTTAGGACTGGTTGCAGGGCTTTTCCTTGTCTTGACAGCTCCAGGTGGTGTCTTGGAAAATAAAGTTGTTTTCTGGATTTTGGATAAGATTACCTCTATTTTCCGTGCGGTACCATTTATCATTCTCTTGGCAGTCTTGTCACCCTTCTCTCATCTAATCGTAGGAACAAGCATTGGTCCAAATGCGGCTATCGTACCCCTATCTTTTGCAGTCTTTGCCTTCTTTGCCCGTCAAGTACAGGTGGTATTGGCTGAGCTAGATGGTGGTGTCATTGAGGCAGCTCAAGCTAGCGGAGCGACCTTCTGGGATATCGTGGGTGTTTACCTATCAGAAGGACTTCCAGACTTGATCCGCGTGACGACTGTAACCTTGATTTCACTAGTCGGTGAAACAGCCATGGCGGGAGCGGTCGGAGCAGGTGGTATTGGTAACGTAGCTATAGCCTATGGATTTAACCGTTACAATCATGATGTGACTATTCTTGCGACCCTCATCATTATCTTGATTATCTTTACGATTCAGTTCTTGGGAGACTTCTTGACCAATAAATTAAGTCATAAATAAAAAAGAGCCAGCTGGCTCTCAGATTGAAGAAAAAGTTCGTTGTGGACAATTTTCTTCAATCTTTTTCTTTTATAGTCAATTGAAACAAGAACAAGACAAAA
>NZ_KV807756.1:0-791 GCF_001812125.1 Streptococcus sp. HMSC071D03 | reverse complement strand
CTTAGAGAAAAGAAATCAGATTTACAATTGATGATCGAGAATGCAAAAGAGACATTGAGGAATCAATCAGTAAGACTAACCTCTCAATGTTTAGAATTGTGATAACAAAATCAAGATGTTTTAGCTAATATTAGAATGAAGGAGGATCGTATATGACCATAATCGAACGCTTAGAAGAAAAGGTCACTAGGCAAGAAAGCAAGGTAGCAAGAGAGACAGAAAAGCTCGCTTCTTACAAAGAGCAACTGGAGACAGCGATGTTTGCGACGTTCAAAAGGCGTCAAAGCATTAGTCACATGAGTTTTGAAGAAGCTCTTGACCATGCCTTCGGTAGAGAAAGACAATTCGATGATTCTGAATTTAGAAAGGATGAAATGAGTGAATGACAAAAGATTGGAATTTTAATCAACCATTAGAGAGTAAATCAGAAAATCAAGAAGATCCAGATAAAATTGCGGCCTTATTTGGAAATCATCAAGGAGGTAATGATGTAAATTATGAAGCAGCTTTTCAAAAGCGTAAACAAGCACCTGTGACGGAATCAAATTCTAGTTCTAAACCCAAAGTTACAGAGGTTAGAACAGGAAAAGAGACAGATATCACTACAAGTTATCAGCAACATCTTAAAAGACTTATTGCAGATAACAATAGCGATATTCAAAGTAGTCAAAAGAAAATTGAAGAGCTACATACGTTGATTGACACAAAGAATAAAGACAATAAGAAATTGCAGTCAATTTATGATGCGATTTCCGAATTACACTAAGCAGTCCTGATAGGCTGCTTTTTTT